>VBKX01000652.1 GCA_005879435.1 Deltaproteobacteria bacterium | reverse complement strand
TGAATGAATATTTTTCCTTCATGAATGTTTAACGCGTTTTCTCCAACTCGGCCAGACGAGTATTCGCCTGATTCGCGTAAGGCAAGTTGGGATATTCTTCTACCATCTGCCGATAAAGTTTCGTGGTGTGCGGTTTGTTGGACTGCTTCTCTTCCAACTGAGCGGTATCGTATAAGTTTTTCACTTTATCGCAGCAGCCCACGAGCAGCAGCGCTGTTGCAAAAGGATCACGCAGTTGAATCCGGTGCGGTGGGCGTTAAGTTACGAAATGAACCCAGGTAATGTGTTTACTTGAACGGAGCGGATTATGGCCAAATGGTTTTTCGAACCGGGGCATACGGCAGTGGAGTTTTGTGTGCGTCACATGATGGTGACTTTTGTCCGCGGCCATTTCAAAGATATTCACGGCACGCTTGTCTTCGATCCGGCGGACCCCGGCGCGACTTCCGTCGAGGCCACGATAGAAGCTTCTGGAATCTGGACAGGTGAAGCAGCGCGCGACGCTCATCTTAAGAGCGAGGACTTTCTCGACGTGGAGAAACACCCGCAGATCACTTTCGCAGGGAAGCAGGTCGAACTCGCCGGCGCGAACGAAGCGGTTCTCAGGGGCGAGTTGACGCTTCGAGGTATAACGCGCGCGGTGCCACTGCGCGTCCATTATCTAGGACAGTGGCAGACTCCATGGTGGGAAGACGGAGTGGATAAGGGACCGAAAACGAGGGCGGGCTTTGCCGCCACCGCCACGATCAATCGCCACGACTTCGGCGTGAGTTGGAACAGCACTTTAGACAGGGGTGGCGTCGTCGTCGGCAACATGGTTGAGATCACAATCGACGCCGAAGCGATCCTTCAGGAAGGATGATCGCACAGCTTCTTGGAATGGAAATCTACCTGCTACAATCAAACCTTCTTCTGGCGGCTTCTAGGGGTCACACTGCTTAGGGTCAGCTCACAGTTCGAATCTTGTCGGGTGCGGCTTGAATCTTGATGTTTGCCGCTTCTCTGAATATTAGGGCCTCGGGGCCGAATGGTGTTTCCGTCGGCTCAGTCTCGATCTTCTTCCTTATTATGCGATCCCGAGGCTCGGCTATTTCATCCTTGCGAGCGCGACGAAGCGATATAGACTGTTGGTCTCGGATTGGTTCGTCGGTATGCTCGTAGTGACCTAAGATGCAGCGCGATCACTTCGCGGCGGATTTGCTCGGTTCGGGCACTTTGCCCGTGTAGCGCAGCACGAACGTGCCCCACTTGTCGTCGTTGAGGTAGATATTGCCGCGCGCGTCGACTGCGACTTCCTCGCTCCAATTGACCGGCGAAGCATGGGCGCCCGCGTGTTCCGGCAAGCCAGGCCGTTCCGGCGGCATGAAGTAACCCACCTCTTTCGGCAGCCGCGAATCGCTGATGTCGAAAATTCGCAAGCCGGCGTTAAAATAGGCGATGTAAATCAGATTGCCTGGCTGCTCCACCGCGGAATTATGGATTTCCTGATTGGTGTTGTGCGGCCCGAAGCGTCCGCCCTTGTCGCAGAAATTTTTATAGACCGCATTTTTCGGCGGCGCCGGCGTTGGAAAAATGGAGATGAGGCGCGGCTTGGTCGGATCGCTGTTATCGATCAGCCCGGCGAAGTTCATGCCGTTGTCGCGGCAGCGCTCATCCATCGCTTCCGAGCTTACAAAGATGAGCTTGCGATCCCACAGCGGCAATGTCGTATGCAGCGACTGGCTGCCGACGCTCGCGAAAGGCGGCGTGATTTGTAGTTTGCCGATCAGCTTCGGCTGGGTCGGATCGCTGATATCAAGATTGACGACGTCAGGCACGTAGCCGGTCGTCAACATTTTGCCGTCGGGGCTGATATTGGCGGGCCCGTGGAAACCGCCCACCGGGCCGACGGCCGGCTCGCCGTCTTTCTGGCCCGGCTGCCACCATCTGCCGACCTCTTTCGGATGCGCCGCGTCGCTGACGTCGAGGATGACGAGGATCTTGCCCCTGAAGCCAGGATAGCTGGTCGAGAGATACGCGTATTTTCCGCCGGGATAGGAATTGCGATGCGCGCCAGTGGTGCCGCTGCCCCAGCGCGTGATCTCTTTCGGATTCACCGGATCACTGATGTCCCAAAAAATCACATCGGGTCCGTCAGCGGGCTTGCGGCGATCGAGCGAGGTGATCATCAAGTTGTCATGGTTCGGCCCGTCGAAGGGAATGAATTTGATGAGCTTCGGATTGGCCGGGTCGGTGACGTCCAAGATGCTCCAGCCAAGGTCGAAGGAATGACCCATATAGAGGTACCAACGCCCATTGACCGCGTGGTTGAGCGCCATCTTGAAGGCGCCATAGTGACCGCCCAAGGCGGAGAAGCCGATTACTTTGACGTGCTCACCTTGGCCGCCGGCCGGAATCGGTTCGGCGCGCACGGCGCTCGAACTCACGAGCGCCAATGCGCATGCGGCGGCGCCAAGGGGGAAGCCGCGCATCTTATTCATGAAGCCCCGTTTCATCATCTCTCCCCTTCGGAAAGCCCTTATTCCGGCCTCGGATTTTTAGCCGGTCGTGTGCGAGGCTGACAGATTATCGGTACACAAGCAACGTCGCTTGTAA
>VBKX01000653.1 GCA_005879435.1 Deltaproteobacteria bacterium | reverse complement strand
TTAGTGAAGGCAATTCCTTTGAGAGCGCCGGTAAGGACTTTTTTTACTTGATCGGGTTTTTCGCGTAGCAGGTCATTGTTAACGATAATACCGAGGAGAGGAAATTCCAAAATATCTTTAAGATAAACAAGCGGCCTGAAACCGTCCTTCTCGAGGTATATTTCAAGAGGAGTCATCAACATCGCGGCGTCGACATTGCCCGCTTTGAGACCCGCCAGGCTGTTTCGCGCGTCTCCTAAACTGGCGGTTTTTACTTCTTTCGGATCAATCTTGAACTTGTCCAGGATCATCAGCAATTCGCGATGGACTGTCCCTCCCGGCTGGCTGATGGCCACCACGCGGCCGCGTAGTTGCGCCGGAGAAGTTATCTCAGGTTTGACCACCAGAACATGATGGGTTTTGTCGGTAAACACCATAACGAGTCGCGCCGGCAGGCCGCGCGCGATCGCCGTGAGCGAAGAGCCTGTTTGCGTGATGTAGCCAATCTGTTTTGACGCCAGAGCCGCGAGAGACGTGCGCGCTTGCATATAAACAGGCAACAACTCGAGACCTTGCTCGCGGAACAGCCCCTTTTTCCAGGCGACGTATAATGGGAACCAAGTTGCTGAGTTTGTCGAAACGCCAATGTGGATCGGCGTCAACGTTTGGGCGAGGCCGCCGTGGTTGCCGAGTGAAAAAACAACCACGATGAAGCAACAGATAATATGTTTGGCGTGGCGCATGGTGCCGCCGTTTCGACGAAAGGTCAAAGGCTTGATCCGTGCCCATTGGCCCGCGGTGTGAGCGCGGTCCATTTAAGCTACAGCGTACGCGTCGAAAGATCCAAGAGCAGGCCGTCCGGATCGGCGAACGCGTACTCGCCGACCTTGCAGCCGTCGATGTCTTCTTGTGTGATATGTCCGAACACGCCGCCGGCTAATTCTTTCGGCGCGGAGCCGGGATTGGCGCGGCCGAATTCATCGAGGTCCTTTTTCACTTCTTCGATGCTCTCCACCGCGTAGCCGAAGTGGTCGATGCCTTCCCGCATGCTCATATAAGAGTGATTGCTCGTGCGTCGGATCACGAGATCGACCGTGCCGTCGGTCACGCTGAGCGCGTCTTCATCATAGAAATTTTTCCCTTCCTTCAGATCAAACACTTCGTGATAAAACTCGGCGACGCGTTCAGGCTCCGCAGATCGGATCGCGATATGATTGATCTGCCGCGGCTGCTTCCAGCCGTCGTCTTTATAGCCTTCCTGCACTTTCGGATGTTGCTTCCATGAAATATCGAATTGGGTTCCCGCCGGATCATGACTTCGAAACACCGCAAAGGCCACTTGCTCCAAACCTTTGGTGACCAAAACCTTTGGATATTTCTCCTTGAGTTTTTCAAGGATGACGCCGACGTCGTCCACTTCAAAGCCGAAGTGATCGAGGGCGGAATGAAAACCGGGACGCCTTCGCAAAACCGCGAGACCGATCACGCCATCGCTGATATGCCCGTGATTGGGTTGATTAAAACTCTCCGTGATTCGTTTCATGCCGAACACGGTTTTGTAGAAATTCGCCATTCCAGTCTGATTCTCGGTATACAGAGCAAGATGTCTAATTTTAGCCGACATAACTTCTCCCTTCCGCTAGAACGCCTTCTCCATCGGAACCCGGCATAACAAGCCACCCAAGTTGTCGTCAATGCGCACTCGGCCACCTGCCTCATCGCCGAAACGCTGGCATGACCTCATTGACGAACAGACGGAGAGTTTTTAGCCTCAATCCGCGAATCCGCAATAACACGTTCGATCCAACTCGCCGTTCTGCTGATCGGATTTTCCATACGGATTAAAACTGCCAATTATTTTACCCGCCTATCGCCACTGGTGGAGAAAACACTGTCGGTCCTTCAACCTTTGATTCGAGAGCTTTAAGCGCGGTTTGGATAATTTCTTTGCGCAGGCGTGCATCGAGCTCTTTGGACAAATTCGGATCACCACATGGATGTGGGATACTAACCCCTTTGATGATGCGGTTGGCGCGCACCTGCTGCGCCACGGGAAACATCGCGCTGATTAATGCCACCGGTAATCCTGCCTTCTCAAGTTCCTTGCTCATCACAGCGCCGCTGCGACTGCAAGTTCCTCACGTGGCGACGAAGAGAACTCCTTCGACGTTGTCTTTTTTTAAGTCCGCGGCGATTTCCTGACCGATGCGGCGCATGACCGTCGGCGAACCTTGGTTTCCGGGAATAACGTAATAAGCCGGATAAAGTTTTCCCGGACCGATCGCGCCCTCCGCTTCCAGCGTACGCAGCGCGTCGAGCGGCACGCCGTAATGGGGATTCTGATTCATGTACGCCACGTTGTAGCCGCCGTGCACCGCTTCCCATTTTCCAGGCTCGAGTTCTTTGAGCTCGGCGATATTGTATTTGCGCCAGTAGGTATTTCCGGGTTGCCCCAAGGCACCACGCCGCTCGTTGTCACCACGGCGATGTTGCGGTCTTTCACTTGCGAGAGCGGCGGCGCCGGCGGCGTGTCGTCCCAGACCTCCATCGGCAGCTCGCTCTCGAACGGCTGGTTATTTATTTTCTTGAGCAGCATTTCGACCGCGCGCGTGGCGCCGCGGCGGTCGGTTTTCTCAATCCGTCGAATACCGCGACCGATGTAACCTTCTTTGGCCGCGGAACCGATCTCTTCGCCGCGCGCTAGCCGGATCGCAAAGCGCGCCAAGCGGGCCAGCGCGTCGTTCATCCCTGTCGTCGCTTCCGCGGTCGGCAGGCAGTAAACCCACGCATTGACAAATTCGCGATAAGCGCCGACGCCCGGGTTCTCCTCGTGCATCGCGGTTATGCAGGGAATCCCCAGCGCGTTGGCCACCGCATTGCAAATCTCGACGCAGGATAATCCGTAGCGGCCGGAGTTGAACGCCGGTCCCGCTACCAAAACGTTGGGCTCCGCCGCACCCACGGCATCGAGAATCGCTTTGAGTGCTTCTTCTTTGTGCTCATGAAAGTAATTATCGCCGACATACACCGTGCAAGCGATCTTGCCTTCGTCGCCAAGCTTTGGCTCCAAACCGCGCGCCGCGCCGGCGCTGCCTTCGATCACGCCCACCGCCAAGCCAGCTTTTTCCTCGCCGCCGAGGCCGGCAAAAAATTGATTGACGACATGAACGATTTTAATCATGGCAATCGCCTCCTTAATATCGAGAAGAGTTCAAAACGTTCAAGCAGTTCAACCGTTCAACCGTTTCGAACGAACCGCAGCGGCTGAACGACTGGAAACTATTAGTATTCCGCGCATCTAAATTCCCCTTGCCCCCAAATATCCGCCCCGCCCATCATGACATCACGCGCCTCCAGTGACAAAGCGCCGCGTGCCGGCACCCGCGCGGCGCCGGGAAAGGGAAAAATTTTGATCTGTTCGTACGGACCGATGACTTTGTCCATTGCCGGCAGCTCTACGACTTTATCGAGGCTGCCCGTGCTCACTATCGCATTCGCTTCAGCGATGTAAAACAGCACGGGGCTATCTTTGCCTTCCTTACCGCCATTCTCATAAGTGACCAAGGTTGTTTTAATGCCGTTCTGCTCGCATGCCCGGACGGTGAGCATCACGTCGACGAAGGCGTTGCCGCCGCCGATCCAGGTCACCAGCGCGCCATCGGCGCCCATCGCTTTGGCCAGTCGCGCGGCGTTCTGCGCGCCGACTTCTTTGCCGTGGCTGGTCTCAAAGCGAATGCGCTGCAAGACCACACCGCCGAAGTTCAAGCTTTTGCCGTGCGCCGCGTACAACTCCAAAACCAAAGGATGGTTTTGCCAATCCCACGTCGTCGGGTAATAGCCGCGCCCCGAGCGCGTCGTATCCACCGTCACCGCCCCGTCAAAAAGCTCATTGGGATGAACAAACGTGGACATCGAATTACGCAACGAGAGCCCATAATAACCGACGCCCGAATGCACGTGCTGCGGGTCGGTGATGCACCCTTGCACCAGCATTACATTCGCCAGCGCCGGATCTTTCTTGCTCAAGTCATAAGTTGCGATCTCTACCGGCGAAAGTTTCGCCGTAACTTGGCCGAGCCGCTGGGCAACTTTATATTCAGCTAATTGAACCGCGCTGTGAGCGTCCAGTTCACCGAGGCCCGGAGCGATTTTAAAGCTCAACACCAAATGCAAGTACGAGCTGAACCGGGAAATCTCCGCGCCCGGCCCCGACATGTCGAGGATCGCGCTTCTTTGCACCGTCGTGCCGGCACGGATCGTGCCTTCGTACTCCGCCGCCGCGATGACGGTCATGCCGGACAGCCGATGAGTTCGGCCATCGCCGACGTTTTCGACGGCGCCTAAAACACCGGGAAAAACCTGGCCGCTGCCCGCCACTTTAAAGCGCGGCTCGACCATATCGCGTATGCCCGTGATGCGCGTCTTTTCGCCGGGCACAGCCACGGCCAGCGTTGCATCCGTGATCCGCGTATCTTCGAGGACGAGAGCGATCAGCTCACCCTCGTCGACATCGAGGATTTCACTTTCGTATTTGAAACGACTCCCCAAGCGAATCTGTTTTACCGGAAATTCTGCGAGTTCGAGTCTCAGTTTGAACGATTTGAACGGCTGGAACGTTTGGAACTGTTCAGCCTTACGGCGCCCCCATGATCTTGCGAAAGTCCTGAATATAGTTTTGCAAATTGGCGCCGAGCTTGGGGCTCACGACGAAGTCCGGCTTGACTTGAAAATCCTTAAACTTGCTGCGCACCCCTTTCATCGCGCTGCCTTTGCCCAACGTCGTCGCCAGAAAAGACTGAGCTTCATCCGAGAGCACCCAATCGACAAAGAGCAAAGCGGCGTGCGGATGGGGCGCGTTCTTCGCCGAGAACAGGCCTTCAGGTTTGACGATGGTCGGCGCGAGCACTTTGAATCCCAGCGGCGCTCCCTTCTCTCGAATCGCCGCCGAAGTTTCACCGTTGATCGCGATCCCGAGGGGATATTCGCCC
>VBKX01000651.1 GCA_005879435.1 Deltaproteobacteria bacterium | reverse complement strand
ACGAGGCTCGCGCCACTCTCATCCTTATCAAAGAAGGCGGTCCTTTTCCCTACCCGCGCGACGGCGGCGTCTTTGGCAACTTCGAGCACCGGCTACCGGTGCGGGAGCGCGGCTACTATCGTGAATACACGGTGCCGACACCGGGAGCGCGCGACCGCGGCGCGCGGCGACTCATCGCCGGGCGCAACGGTGAATTCTATTATACCGACGATCATTACAGAACCTTTCGTCGAGCCAGGGAATGACGCTTATGGACTCACTGCTGCGACTGCTGCCGGACGTTGAACGCGCCGGCGTGTATCACTCCGACATCGATGGCGCTGAGATTACCGCGGCTGCTAAGACTGTCGGCTTCCATATATTCAAAATCGATCTGGGCAATGCGCGGGGCAAAGACGGCATCCTCGAACGCGTGGCTAAAAGCCTTTGTTTTCCCGGCTACTTCGGCCGGAACTGTGATGCGCTGGCCGACTGCTTGAGCGATCTTGCATGGCTGGACGGCGCGGGCTGGGTGCTGATCCTGGTTCATTGTGACGTCTTCGCCCGTAATCACGGAGACAGCTTTAAGACGGCGGTCGAAGTCTTGAATGCAGCAGCCGCCAACTGGCGCGAACGCAAAAAACCGTTTTGGGTCTTCGTGCAGGGGAAAGCGGGATGGGAGCCGGGCCTGCCAAAAATCGTCGTCGATTAAGTCGCCGGTCATCTCCCCAGGCGAATTTGAGCTTGACATCGCCGGGCCGTCTTCGCTATTACCCATTGCCATCCACTCGTATCCAGCGAGAAGCGGTGCTCGATTTGAATGCGCGGGCGCGCTTTTCGTCTAACGAATAAATTGGCGGCAAAGCGCCAAAACAAATGACCAGGAGGCTCTCATGAAAAAGTTAGCATTGGCTTTGGTGATGTGTTTCGCGCTCTCCGGATTTGCCGCCGCGGCGGTCAACATCAACACCGCGACCAAAGAAGAACTGACTTCCCTAAAAGGCATCGGCGACAAACGCGCCCAGGAGATTATCGACTACCGCAAGAAAAACGGAGACTTTAAATCGGTGGACGATCTGGAAAAAGTCCCAGGCATCGGCCCCGGCATCATGAAGCAAATCCGCTCCGAGGTCTCCGTGACGGGCAAGACGACAGTTACCAAATCGGCCGACGCGTCAAAAACGAAAGCCGCGGACAGCAAAAAGGCCGAGTCCGCCAAAGCCGGCGAAAAATCCAAGTCCGACGACAAATCGAAAGCCGTGACGAAAACGGACGAGAAATCGGCCAAGAAAGCTGTGGACGCCAAAGACGAAAAGAAAACGGAAAAAAAGTAAGCGCGTTATTAAGGCTCGGATAACCCCGCGCGGCAACGCGCCGGGGTTGTTTTTCTGTGGCCCTCGATAATGTGATCATCGAGGAGTTGAAGGATTAACCGACGAGAGGTGAACGATGCGCCTCGATGATGAACAAGAAAGCGGGAACGTAGAGGATCGGCGCGGATTCCGCGTATCGAAAGGCGTCGCCGGCGGCGGCATCGGCACCATCGCGGTGATTCTTATCGCGCTCTTTTTCGGCGTCGATCCGAGCGCCATCCTGCAAAGCAACCCACAAACCAGCGTGTCTGACGAACCGGCGACGCAATCTCCACAAAGCGGCGTCCGAGACGACGGGCGCGAGTTCGTCGCCCGCGTCCTCGGCAGCACCGAGCGAACTTGGGGTGAAATTTTCCAACGCGCCGGACGTAATTACGCGCAACCGAAGCTCGTGCTCTTTACCGGCCAAGTTCAGTCGGCCTGCGGCTTCGCCCAAGCGGCAGCCGGGCCGTTTTATTGCGGCAACGACCAGAAAGTTTATATCGACCTGGCTTTCTATCGTGAACTGCGCGAGCGATTTAAAGCGCCAGGCGATTTTGCCCAAGCTTACGTCATCGCGCATGAGGTCGGACATCATGTGCAAAATCTCCTCGGCGTCATGGGAAAAGTCTAGGAACGGCAGAGCCGGCTGCGCGAACGCGAAGCCAACGCTCTCTCGGTGCGGCTCGAATTGCAAGCCGACTGCCTCGCTGGGATCTGGGCCAGTTTCGCCAACCGCGAGCGCAAGATTCTCGAACCGGGCGATGTCGAAGAAGGCCTAAACGCCGCCGCCCAGATCGGCGATGACACGATCCAAAAACGCGCCCAGGGCTACGTGGTCCCCGAAGGCTTCACCCACGGCAGCGCCGCGCAGCGCGTCAGCTGGTTTCGCCGCGGCATAGAAACCGGCGATCTAAAACAGTGCGATACCTTTGCCGCTCAAAGCGTGTCCTGATCTTCGTCTCGATTTAATCACTGCGGCTTTGATTCCCCGCTCCTTGTCGCGGGTGGTTCGGAGAGCTCACCGGCTCCTCCTGGCGGACAATCGAAAAAAAATCTCGGTTTTTTCCAACTATCATCGATGTTGTGTTAAAATTCATCCGGCGGCGCGGCGCGTGAGTTAACGCTTTGTTCGCCACCGAATTCTCGGGAGGCTTTTATGGCCAAGACTTGGGTCATTTGCATAGACGGAACTTGGAATCAGCCGGGCCAGAAAGACAAAGATCCGATCACCGCTAAGGAAGAAGCGACCCTATCCAACGTCGTGCGAACTTGGCAGGCGCTCGCGAACATCCCGCTAGCCACGGATTTTTATTACGGCTCGATTGCGCCGATAAAACCGAAAATTCTTTTCACGGGAGTCGAAGGCGAAGTGATTTATTTGGCCGGCATCGGCACGAGCGGCACGGTGGAAACCCACATTCTCGAAGGTGCGACCGGTACCGGTACCTCGGAGCGCATTCGCGACGCCTACCGCTTTCTCGCGGAACGCTACCGCCAAGGCGATCGCATTTACGGTTTTGGTTTCAGCCGCGGCGCCTTCGCGATCCGCAGTCTCGCTGGATTCATCGACCTCGCGGGCCTACCGAAGCAGCCTCGCGCGCTGAAGGAAGAGGAACTGTTGGAGATCTACGACGCCTACATGGACGGTAAGCTCGTCGATAAAGCGCACTACGGTACGATCGACACGATGCTTGATTTCATCGGCGTCTGGGATACCGTGGGCGCGCTCGCCTTCGGCCGGACGCTCGGCAACTTTCATCGAATCAATCCCGGCAACGGAAGTCTGGTTCAGCGGCTGCCACACCAACATCGGCGGCGGCTACGTCGATGCCAATCTGTCGAACATCGCGCTTTTCTGGATGCTCCAGTCCGCGCGCGACGCGGGCCTACCCCTTGACGCGCGCGGCATCCCCGGCTTCGATCTCAAAGATCCACGCGGCCTGCAGCGCGACTCCTACAAAGAATTCTACGATAGCAT
>VBKX01000123.1 GCA_005879435.1 Deltaproteobacteria bacterium | reverse complement strand
CACCCCAAGCGTGTGCGCTACCAGGCTGCGCTACGCCCCGACGTCGGTTTGGAAGTAGGCGAAACGTAACATTCCACGCGCGTCAAATCAATTTCACGCACGGTTCGATTGGGTTTGAGCAGGCTCGGCGAAACGGACCCGTCGCGCCTGTGACGATCGCCCTTAGGACAACAATCGACGAAGCGATTCCAAATCTTTTTTTAGCTTCACGAGCGCGCTTCGGTATTTCTGCTCGGAGAGAGGCAGCTTAAGTTGATCTTTTTCTTCTTTCCTGGCTTCTTTTAATTTTTTCCGCGCCCCTTCGATTGTGAATCCATCGGTGTAGAGAAGGCGTTTGATTTCGAGCAGCAGCTCGACATCGCGTTTCTTATATAACCGATGTTTGGACGGCGCCTTGGAGGGTTTCAGAAGGTCGAACTCGGTTTCCCAATAACGCAAAACGTAAGGCTCGACACCGACGATCTCGCTGACTTCGCCGATCTTAAAATAAATCTTTTCCGGCAAACGCGGAGGCATAGCCGGATCTATTCCGACGCGGAGGAGCTTGGCGCAGACTCGGGCGAAGACGAAGAAATACCGTTGAGACTTTTCTTCATGATCTGGCTCGCTTTAAAGGTCAGAACCTTTCGCCCGACGATGATGATCTCATCGCCGGTCTGCGGGTTTCGTCCCTTTCGGGGGCGCTTGGTATTGACGACAAAATTTCCAAAACCGGAAATTTTTACTTTTTCGCCTCGCTCCAAGCAGCCTTTAATGATGTCGAATGTCGCCTCGACGACGTCCGTGGCGTCCTTTTTTGAAAACCCAACCTTCTCGTAAATTCGCGTGATAATTTCAGCTTTCGTCATATTACACCTCTCCCCTGGGCACAGTCAGTCATGGCACGTCAGCCGCGTTGCTCGGCCCCAAATGTATCTCGAAGCCGTTGTACAAGATTCTGGTGAAGCCCATTGATCTCCGCGTCGGTCAGGGTTTTGTCCTCGGCGCGATAGGAAACTCTATAAGCCAAACTCTTCTTGCCGTCTGGAATCGGCGCCCCGAGATATTGGTCGAAAACTTCAACATGTTCGATCAAAGGCTCGCCGAGATTGTTGATCCAACTGATGACTTGTTGGGAGGCAAAATCACGATCGACCACTATGGCTAAGTCCCGCTCGACGGCCGGAAAGCGCGGAAGCGTCTGCGTCACTATTCGGCGCGGAGCATACTCAAGCAGTTTATCGAAGTCAAGTTCAAACACCCAGCCTGCAGGAATCTCGAGCTCACCGGATAAATCGGGATGCAGCTCACCCATGTAACCCAGTACAAATTGATCGCACCGCAACAGCGCCGATTTTCCCGGATGCAAAAACCTAAAATCGTTATGGGACCAGGATGTCCTTTCGGCAAGACGGAAAAGGTCGAGGATGCCTTCGACCACCCCTTTGCACTGCAGAAATCCCACCGAAACCTCTTCGCCCACATGCAAACCATAAACTCTTTGGGGTCCGTACAGGAGTCCGCCGACGCACCGGCGTTCATTGATTTCACCGGCTGCCGTCGAACCAAAAACCTTGCCCAGATGATATCCATGAAAGCTTTTCCCTTTGTGAGCAAGATTAAGTCGTAAATTGTCGACCAATCCGGGAATCAAGCTGTGGCGCATTTCCGCGTTTTCTTTCGCCAACGGATTGAGCACCGCCACCGCCGCAGCCGCCGGCTGCCAAAGGCCGGTGAAATTTCGATTCAACTTTTCCGAAGTGAACGGTAGATTAATGACCTCGGTCAAGCCTTCCCCAATCAAGAGTACGCTCAGTTTTCTTTCCCAAGCCAGTCGGCGGTCGATATTGCCGCCCGCAATTCTAGTCAGCGGTAAAGTCGTCGGAATCTTGTCATAGCCGCGCAAACGCGCCACCTCTTCGATCAAATCGGCTTCACGTGTAAGGTCGGCGCGGTTTGTCGGCACACGGACTCGCAGGACTCGGTTTTTCTCCTGTCGCTCGGTCTTCAAACCAAGGGCGTCAAACAATTTCTCCGCCTGCTTGAGGTCGACGCGAACGCCGAGGAGCCTTTCAAGGCGTTCCGCTCGCAATCGAAGCGTCACCGGTTTAGCCTTAACCGGATAACAATCAGCGGCGCCGACCGACGCATTTCCGCCGGCAATCTGCTTAATCAGCCACACGGCACGATCCAACGCCCGGATCGTCCCATCGGGATCGACCCCGCGCTCGAAGCGGTGCGATGCCTCGCTGTGCAACGCCAGACGTCTAGCCGTGCGCCGAATATTGGACGGCGCGAAGTTCGCGCTTTCGAGCAGAATCGAGCGCGTCGAGTCGCGCACTTCGGAATCCATGCCCCCCATAACACCGGCAAGAGCGATCGGCATTTCGCCATCGCAAATAAGCAAATCCTCGGGCATCAACTCGCGCTCGAGGCCATCGAGCGTGGTAAACTTTTTGATCGCTTTGGCCGGACGGACGACTACCCTTTTGGTCGGCATCCGCTCCAGGTCGAAAGCGTGCAGCGGCTGACCGGTTTCAAGCATCACGTAGTTGGTCGCATCGACGACGTTGTTAATGGCGCGGATGCCGCAAGCTTCCAACCGGCAGCGCAGCCAAGCCGGCGATGGCGCGATCCTGAGTTCGTCCACAATGCGCGCCGAATAGCGCGCGCAAAGCTTGGTGTCGTCGATCTTCAGAGCGATGCGCTTGTTGATACTGGTATCTTTCTTAGTCGCGCTCGAGGGCACGGCTTTGAGTTTTGCTCCGGTCAAAGCAGCGACTTCCCGCGCAATCCCGATGATCCCCAAACAGTCGCCGCGGTTCGGCGTCACGGCGATTTCGAACACCCAATCGTCGCGATTGGAGTCCGGCTCGCGCAGCATCGCCTGCGACTCCACCTCGAGCCCCGCCATGGTGAGCAACTTGGCAAGCTCCTCGGGCGCTCCCGTGAATTCGACGAATTCTTTAAGCCAGTTGAAAGTGACCTTCATAATACCGAGTCACGAAGTATTGAAGCTATCAGAAAGATGACTCTTTGTATCGAATACTCCATCTTTCGCGCGGTCAAGCGAATTGTCTTAAGAACCTCAGGTCATTTTGAAAAAACAGGCGAATGTCGTCGATTCCGTATTTGAGCATGGCGATCCGTTCGACGCCCATACCAAACGCGAAGCCGGAGACCTTTTCCGGGTCATAACCGACGAACTTAAAAACCGCGGGGTCAATCATGCCGGCGCCGAGAATTTCCAACCAGCCCGAAGTCTTACAAACGCGGCAAGACTGCCCATCCCGCAGCGTCCCATCCCCGCCGCAGATCACGCATTGAATATCGATTTCTGCGCTCGGTTCTGTAAAAGGAAAAAAGCTCGGCCGAAACCTTACCCCGGCGTCGCGATCGAAAATTTGCCGCAAGAAATGCGTCAGCACGCCCTTCAGATCGGAGAAAGCGATAGCCTGGTCGACCATGAATCCTTCCACCTGATGGAACATCGGTGAATGCGTCGCATCGTCATCGTGGCGGTAGACCGCTCCGGGCACGATGACTTGAAGCGGTGGCTTGCGGCTTTCCATAGCGCGGATCTGCACCGGCGACGTGTGTGTTCGCAACAACCGGTTATTCGACACAAAGATCGTATCTTGCATATCCCGCGCCGGATGATCTTTGGGAAAGTTGAGCGCTTCGAAATTATGATAGTCGTCCTCGATATCCGGGCCGCGCGCGATCTCAAAGCCCATGCCCCAGAAGATATCGATGATCTCGTCGGTAACGAGTGTGAGGGGATGAGCGCTTCCCCTCGCCCGACGCGTTCCGGGCAGAGTGATGTCGACGCGCTCCGCCGAGCCGCTCTTCGAAATGCTCTTCGAGTGTGCGGCGCAACTGATTGAGCTGCTCTCCGGCATGCCGTCGCTCTTCTGCCGGCAAATCTTTGAGACCGCGGAGTCGAAGCGTGACGCTGCCACTGCGACCTAGAACCTCGACTCGGATCTGTTCCAGCTCTTTATCCGACTTGGCCTGCTGAATGCGAGCGAGAACCTCTCCCTGGAGAGTTTCCACGGAATCGTTCATTCGACTGCAAGGCTCGATCGCTTAAGCGCCCAGGTGGGATTTTGCGGTCTGAGCTATCTGGCCGAAAGCCGGCATATCCGCCACGGCAATCTCGGCCAGGATCTTACGGTCCAGCTCCACACCGGCGTGCTTGAGCCCCGTGATCAACTGACTGTACGAGAGACCGTTGATTTTCGCCGCCGCGCCGATACGGGTGATCCATAGACCTCGGAACGTTCTTTTCTTCACCCGCCGGTCCCGATAAGCAAACGTCAACGCCCGCTCCACCGTCTCCCGCGCCGAGCGATATAATCGTCCTCGGCCACCGACGTAGCCTTTGGCAAGCTTCATGATCTTTTTGCGTCTCTGCCGCGATTTGCTTCCACCTTTAGCTCTGGGCACTTGAAAAACTCCTTCCTGAGTAACGCCGAAGACTGAGAAGCCGGAGTCCGTTCTGTCCTTATGACTCAATCTCGAGGTTTGTTTGCTTATTTATACGGTATCAGTTTACGAATGTTCTTTACTTCCACCGCAGCGACCGTCGTCGCCTGGCGCAAATGCCTTTTGCGTTTTTTGTTCTTGCTCGAGAGAATATGACGTTTATATCCCTTGTTGCGTTTAATTTTTCCGCTCCCCGTGACACGAAACCGTTTGGCTGCGGACCTGTTGGTTCTGATTTTTGGCACTGTGCACTCCTTTGAGGTTGATCTTCGGGAACTCGTGGCCTGCTACTACTTGGGCGTCAACAACATCGCCATGCTTCGTCCCTCGAGACGCGGTTCGATATCGAGTTTGGCGATATCTTGGACTTGAACGACCACCCCGCGAAGCATCTGGCGCCCTAGCTCGGGATGGGTGATTTCTCGCCCGCGGAAGAAAACCGAAACTTTTACTCTTTGGCCCTTCTCGATGAACTGACGAATGTTCCGGACCTTGTGCTCGACGTCATGGGCATCGGTTCGAGAACCCATTTTGACTTCCTTGATCTCGACCACCGCATGTTTTTTCGGCCCGTGGGATTTCTTTTTTTGCTCGTAGCGAAATTTGCCGTAGTCCATCATCCGGCAAACAGGCGGTTGCGCGTCCGGGGCCACTTCGACTAAATCCAGCTCCTGGGCGTCCACTTGTTTCAACGCTTCATACAGCGGCAGCACTCCGAGCTGCTCGCCCTTCGGTCCGATCACCCGCACTTCGCGCGCGCGAATTTGGTGATTAATCCTCGCTTCTTTGGCGATAGGCCACCTCCGTGTCCAGTTTGATCTCCATATATCTATGCTTCTCCCATTTCTTGCGCAACCTCAGCGCGCAAGT
>VBKX01000650.1:756-4041 GCA_005879435.1 Deltaproteobacteria bacterium | reverse complement strand
ATTTTCATTCGCAATGCTGGAGGTAAGCGATAGTCTCATCCTCGCCTCGAAAGAGCAGTACTATCCCATAACAAAGGCGATCTATGCTCTTCTAGGGCGACTAGCGGATGGCCCTTATATCGCTAGCGCGATGGGAATTCTGGGGCTTCTACTCTTGGCTGGAAGTCTTTTCATCGCCGGCCGCTTTTTTGGTCGGCGCATGGGGGAGCTTTTCAGGGCATGAAAAGGAATGAGAAGTGTCTACAAGCAAGAGTTGTTGCCTTTGTTTTTTGATCATTCGTTCGACATTGATGTATTTCCCCATGGCCAAATCGAACGGCATGAGTGACACATAAGACCTGTTAGCGCGATATTTGGTAATCCGTTTCAGGGAAAAGCTGGCGTTTCTCGGACCCAACATTACTGGGAGTAGTTGATGCCACAAAATATCCTCCTGGTCGACGACGAACCGCTGAATCTCGATTTGCTGGAACAAGAGTTGACCGACCTGGGCTACGGCGTTGAAAAAGCCGAAAGCGGCCGAGCTGCACTGGAAAAGTTGGCCGTGACTCCTGTGGACCTTGTTCTTCTCGATTACCAGATGCCTGGCATGAACGGCATCGAAGTGCTGGAAGAAATCAAAAAAAAACAGCTCGATCTTCCCGTGATCATGATCACAGCTTATGGGACCATCGCGCGCGCTGTTGAAGCGATCAAGAACGGCGCCGACGACTTCGTCACCAAACCCTTCGACCCGGATCATTTGGCATTAGTCGTAAGCAAGGCTTTGGAAAGAGCCAGGCTCAAATCCGAAGTGGAGCTTCTGACCCGAGAACTGGCCGGCCGTTACCGGTTGGTTGCGGGAAAGAGCGTCGCGATGGCACGGGTGATCGAAGAAGCCAAGAAAGCCGCGAGCAGCGCAACGACGGTTCTCCTGCTGGGAGAGAGTGGTACGGGCAAAGAATTATTCGCGCGTTTGATTCATGAATGGAGCGATCGGTCGGCTCGCCCGTTCGTCGCGATCAACTGCGCCGCCCTCTCCAAGGAACTCCTGGAAAGCGAGCTTTTTGGACACGAAAAAGGCGCTTTTACGGGCGCGCACCAATTGAAGAAGGGGAAGATGGAAGCCGCCGATGGCGGTACGGTATTCCTCGATGAGGTCGGCGATATTTCGCCTGAGCTGCAAACCAAGCTGTTGCGCTTCCTGCAGGAGCGTGAGTTCGAGCGCGTCGGCGGCATGCATCCCATCGGGGTGGACGTCAAAATCATTGCGGCGACCAATCAAGACCTCGAAAAGGCGGTCGGCCGCGGCTCGTTTCGCGAGGATCTTTACCATCGTTTGAACGTCATCGCTATTGCACTGCCGTCCTTGCGCGACCGCCAAGAAGACATTCATGACCTCGCCGACTACTTTCTGCGCCGTTTTGGCTCCGAAACGAAAAAGACCTTTAGCGAAATCACCGAGGACGCTTTACAGAAGTTATGTGTCTACGCCTGGCCGGGAAACGTGCGCGAACTGGCAAATGTAATCGAACGCGGCGTGGTTCTCGGCGACGGACCTCGCTTCACCGTGGATCACCTGCCCTCCCGGGTGATAGGCAATGGGATGTCATCGCCGCCGACTCAGCCTTTTCATGATGCCGTCAACAGTCACCGGCGAGCGTTGATTGTCAATGCACTGGCGCGCGCCCAGGGCAATCGCGCAACGGCGGCGAAGGCCCTCGGACTGCACCGCAGCCACCTGTTAAAACTCATTAAAGCACTAGGCCTTAGTTAAGTGACGACGAGATGAAGTCGCGGGGCGCGCTCCGGGCCGATGCGTCGGCATAACGTGAACAATGAGTTGGCCCCGTCAATTTTTAAAAACCACCCAAGCAAGCGCTCGGAAGCCTGACCTCAATCGGGAACGCGACACCTCGCTCGGGTGTGTGCAAGCAGCGCTGACTCCGCCAAAGATTTTCTCCACGGAGCAGTTTTCTTGGCGTTACGTCAAATCTTCACAAATAAAACGCCCTGTTGATTATCGTTACCGCTCGGTGCCTCATCATTGCGCCTAATTCGCCAAAATTGCTCTTGGTGAAAATCAATGCAGCTTTGAACGATTCGAGAATTTATTTTGTAAAATGATATTTTTTTCTTGACATACAATCTGTTGTGCCTTAATAATCAAATCACCTACAAAATATGGGAGGGTTTTGATATTCGTTTCTCTTGCCTGAGTCCTGTTTTGACGCCCGTCAACCAAAAAAGCCCACCCGTGGAATCCTAAAAGGAGGTGCTTATGGCTGCTAAGAAAAAAGCCAAAAAGAAAGCCAAAAAGAAAAAGAAGTAAGCGTGGAGTTGTGGGGATGAGGTGGTGAATGTAAATCCTCCTTACTCTCAGGCGATAAGGTAACCGTTCTGGTTACCCCAATGCACAGAGCCCTCCGGTACACTACTCGGAGGGCCTTGTGTTTTTAGTTGTTTACTGTCCCTCCGTTCATCGCGAATTATCTCCTTCCATTCGGGTCTAATCAGCGGATGTGGTTTGTGTCCGAGTATTGCGTCCACGCGACCTGTTGGCTACAGTGAATGTCGCTATGAGAACGCGAAATGGTCGCCATTTATTGTTTGCAATTGTTCTGCTCGGAGCTTCAGCCGCGTCGAGTTTTTCGCCCGTCTGGAGCCAGTCAAAAATTGATTACAAGGTGGTACCGATCCTCCAGCCGATGAAAGAGGTCGGGCCGACACCGGAATTCAGCTTGAGTACTCCGGACGGGAAGAAGATTTCTCTAAAGGATTTCCGCGGCAAAATCGTTCTGTTGAATTTCTGGGCGAGCTGGTGCGTGCCGTGCCGGGAAGAGATGCCCGCTATGGAAAAGTTATATCAGGAATACAAACAGAAGAATTTTGCCATCCTGGCGATTGCCGTCAAAGACCGCAAACAAGACGCCATTGACTTCGTCAAGGAACTTAAAATTAGTTATCCGGTCGCGCTCGATCCGGAAGCTCAAGTCGGCAGCCTTTACGGCGCCTGGGGTCTTCCGGCGACCTATTTAATCGGCCCCAACGGCGAAGGACTGGCGCGCGGCTGGGGGCCAGCGGAGTGGTATGGCAGCGGCGCTCGCAAGCTGGTCAAAGATCTGCTCGACGGAAAAAGATGACCGACGTTAACATTTTCGTCGCCTTCGCCGCCGGCGTTTTATCGTTTCTGTCGCCCTGTGTTTTGCCGCTGATTCCTTCCTACCTCTCTTTTGTCTCCGGAGTTTCCCTCGATGAGATGCGCAGCGAGCAGGCCCGCGCCCGCGTTCGTTGGCGCGTCGTATT
>VBKX01000650.1:0-598 GCA_005879435.1 Deltaproteobacteria bacterium | reverse complement strand
GGCGTTTATCGTCGGCTTTTCATTGGTTTTTATCTCCCTCGGCGCGTCGGCGAGCTTTCTCGGCGGAGTTTTCCTCGGTTATCGAAACGCAATCCGAATTCTCGGCGGCGCGTTTATTCTCCTCGTCGGTCTTTATCTCGTCGGACTTTTCAAGATTGCTGCGCTCGATCGTTACCTGCAGTTTAATCTCAAGGACAAGCCGGCGGGTTATCTCGGCTCGATACTCGTCGGGGTTACTTTTGCCGTGGCTTGGACACCTTGCGTCGGGCCGATTTTGGGAGCGACACTGGCGCTTGCCAGCACCGCCGGTGAAGTGAGCCGCGGCACGATGTTGTTGACGAGCTACGCGGCGGGGCTGGCCTTGCCATTTTTTTTGAGCGCGCTGGCGATCAATTCTTTCTTCCAGTTCTCCCAGCGCCTACGCCGTTACGTGCAAGCGATCCACGTTGTCGGCGGCGTGCTGCTGATTATCGTCGGCATTTTATTGATCGCCGACTACATGACCATGCTCAACGCCTACGTCTTGCGCTTCACGCCGCACTGGCTGCTCCAACGCCTCTGATCGACCGCTTGTTTGACCCGCCTTCGGCTTAATGCT
>VBKX01000125.1 GCA_005879435.1 Deltaproteobacteria bacterium | reverse complement strand
GCAGGGAATTTTTGAACTCCTGCGAGATGATCGTGCCGGTCAGATCGAGAAAACCACAGGCCAGGCTCAACCACTCAAAATTACCGTAGTGATAGCACGCGATCATCATGGTGCGTTCCGGACCTGTTCCGCGTGTGGTTTCCTCGAAATTTTTCAGCTCGATATAACGTGCAAAATTTTGCCGGGTCAGACGCGGGCTCCAGCAAAGATCGAGCATTGTCCGCGCAAAATACAGAAACGACTGGCGCACAATTCTGCGCTGCTGCCGGGGCGAGTACTGATCACCGAAAGCAGCTTGCAGATTACTGAGCGCGACTTTGCGGCCATGGCGGTCAAAAATTGCCAAGAGTGAACCAACGAAACCGGCGAGGTAAAAGCAAGCCTTGCGCGAGAGCAACGGGACCAGCTTGGACGCCACGACGAGGCCAATCCATTCGAGCTGGTAACGCATTCGTTTCCAACGCAAGCGCACGCGCGCATTGTAAGCAGGTCCCGGGGTAGTGGCTAGGCGTTCCGTTTCGCCACGAACTCTGCGATCTTCGATTCCACGAGGTCACGTAAATTGCGAGGAAGATTGACCGAACGGCGGGCAAACTCATGCGCGACTTTCGCTGCGGGAAAAGAGCCATCCGGCACAAGGATCGGCGTCCGGTTTCGCGTCGCCTTTTCCTCACCGGTGTCGATTTCCGTGTGTGAAAAGCCGCGGCCATCCAGCCATGTCAGGGCGCGTTCCCAGGCCGGTTTACCATAACAGAGTTGGAACCCATGAATCGCCCCGTCGGTCTTGTACCAAACAATCAGATCAAAGTAATCGTCAGACATCCACTGCCGATCTCGATCGCCGCTGACCGCCTGTTTTGGTACATGCTTCAGCATTCTGGTAACAACGAACAATTCGACCGCGACGACAAATTTTTGAATTGTCCCGCGCCGCCATCTAGCTCGTATAGGGAGCGGCCGATTGACTTGAACTGCTTCGATCCTAGGTTGTTTTGCGAACGCTCGCGCGGCGCGCCATTGTGAAAAGCGTCCTATTTGTCTGTACAGGTAATATTTGTCGCAGCCCCATCGCCGAAGGTCTGTTTCGGCGGTTGATCGGCAACCGAAAAGATATCGAAGTGGCATCGGCCGGCGTTCACGCGGTTCGCGGGCAACCACCCAGCCTCTACGCGGTCCAGGTTTGCGCGGATGAAGGCGTGGACATTAGTCATCTGCGCAGCCAGCCGCTCACGAACACGCTGGTCGAACGTGCCACCCACATTTTTGCCATGACCGGCGCGCACTTGGAAACGATTCACCTGCTCTTCCCCCACGGCGCCGAAAAATCTTAT
>VBKX01000649.1 GCA_005879435.1 Deltaproteobacteria bacterium | reverse complement strand
AGTGGTGTTGCCGAATTTTCCACTGCAATTTACCAACGCCAAACTGACACGCCGGTGGGAATTCCCGGTGCTCGGGAGAGATACCGAAACGGTGCTGCGCGAGGTTGTCGGCTACGACGAGGCGACGATCGCAGCGCATAGGCAGGATGGGGTGTTGGAATAATTTTGAGACAACGAGTTGGACCGATTAGGGCGAGATTCTTCGGCTTCGCCTCAGAATGACATTCATGGGTTGTCATCCTGAACGAAGTGAAGGATCTCGCCTTCGTGGAATTTTAAAATAGCAAGGAGGCGGTGATGCGGTCACTACTGTTGGCGCTGATATCAGTTTATTTCGTCGCCTCATTTGTATCCGCCCAAACGAAGTACCTCAACGATCTTGCGAACTACCGTGGCGCGGATCGAGAAGAGGTGCTCAAGGCGGGCGCGAAAAAAGAAGGCAAGATGGTGTGATACACGAGCCTCACCGCGCACCGCGACATCGCCAATGTCTTCGAGGCCAAATATCCGGGCATCAAAGTTGAGACTTATCGCGCCGGACCCAACGATCTCACGCGCCGGCTGATCACTGAAGCTCAGTCCAAGCGCAGCATCGCCGACTTGATCGAGACCACGCCGGCGACGCTGATGATGATGCGCGAGAACAAGCTGCTCTCGCCGTATTTTTCCCCGCATTTAGGGCAGTTCCCAGACGACGCGAAAGAAGAAGCCGACAAAGGGCGGGTGTTCTGGACGACAGATCGCGAATCGATCGTCGGTTTGGGTTACAATCGAAACCTGATTCGCGCCGCCGACGTCCCGAAGAATTTTACCGAGTTGGCCAAACCGGAATACAAAGGCAAGGTCGCCGTCAGCGGCGACACCACTGGCGTGCGATTCATCGGCGCGATGATCAAGGCCAAAGGCGAAGAGTACATCAAACAACTGCGCGCGCTGGACATTCAGATGCACATGATCTCCGGCGGCGCGATGCACGAGCTGATGGCCGCGGGCGAGATGCCCATGTCGATTTCAATATTCCGCAACCACGTGCTGGCGGGGAAGCCAAAAGGCGCGCCGACGGAGTGGGTGCCGATGGATTTGAATCCTACCAACGCCGGCGGTGTTGCCCTGCCTGCCGGAGCCAACAGTCCATACGCGGCGCTTTTGTTTATCGATTTTCTGCTCAGTCCCGAAGGACAAAAGATCTTCGAGGAAAAGTTTCGCTTCGCGACCTCGACCAAAAACTACGGCTTCAAGCGCTGGTACCCGGAGAAAGGCTACACGCTCGAACAATACGAGAAAGCCGAAGACCACTGGAAGAAACTGCTCAGGGATCTGGTTCGGCGCTAGGTTATTTTACCAGAGAGGCTTTTACTTGACTGGAGGCTGTCATTCTGAGGCAACGCCGAAGAATCTGGGCTTAGAATCGGGACGAGATCCTTCGCTCTGCTCAGGATGACAGCGAGAACAAACTTGTCGCGTCGCTAGTCGTTGACAGTTTTGCTTAGAACGGAGTAGGACGAGGAAGTAATTATTCGAAATATTTTGAAGGAGGAATGGCAATGGCAAATTATCAGACTTTATTGGTCGACAACAAAGACGGCGTGACGACGGTCACGTTGAATCGTCCCGAGAAGCGCAACGCGATGAGCCCGCAGTTGCACCGCGAGATGTACGATTGCTTAACCGACCTGCGTTACGACAAGGATACCCGCGTGATCATCATTACCGGAGCGGGGGAGAGCTTTTGCGCGGGGCAGGATTTGAAGCAGTATTTTATCGAGATGGATTCGCAACCGGAGCGCGTGCGCGACGAGGTGCGGGAGAAATCGCGCCAGTGGCGCAACGAGATCCTGCGCAAAATGCCGCAGCCGGTGATTGCCAAGATCAACGGCTGGGTTTTCGGCGGTGGCTTCACGGTTGTGACAGGTTGCGACATCGCCATCGCGGCCGACGACGTGCAATTCGGTCTATCGGAAGTCAACTTCGGCCATTTTCCCGGCGGCGAAGTGACGATTGTGTTGACCGAGCATTTACAGCCCAAGCACGGACTTTACTATGCGCTCACCGGCAAGACCATGAACGCGAAAGAGGCCGAGCGCATCGGCCTGATTACGAAAGCGGTGCCGCGCGCGGATTTGGACAAGGAAGTGATGGATATTGCGAACAACTTGAAAGAAAAAGCGCCGTCGGCGCTCAACGCGGTCAAGGAAGCGTGGTATTACACGTTCTACTCCAATCCGGACGTCGCCTACGAAATCTCCGGCTTGATTTCCGATAAAGCCAAAGCGGCGATCGGCGGGCGGCCGGGGCTGCAGCAGTTCGCGCGCAAAGAGTATCGGCCGGGGCTGGGGTCGTATAAGTTCGAAGAAAAGAAGTAAGTTCGTTCAAAGTTCAAGGTTCAAAGTTCAACGATCATCAGAAATAGAACCAGTCTGGATTTTGGCTTCCTTGAACATTGAACCTTGAACAGAGCGAAGCGGTTGAACACTAGTACTCGCTTCGGAGGATAAGCATGGATTTCAATTTGCCTGAAGAACTGCAGATGCTCAAAGACACGGTGCGCAAGTTTGTCGACAAGGAACTGATTCCGGTCGAGATGCACACGATCGAGAATATGGAACTGAAGCCGGACATCCGCGAGCGGTTAGAGAAGAAGACTAAAGACATGGGGCTGTGGATGTTCGACGTGCCGGAAGAATACGGCGGCGGCGGGCTCGGCAGCCTCGCGCAAGTGTTGGTGTGGGAGGAACTGGCACGTACGGTTGCGTTGCCTTCGCGCGGCCAGGGTATCTTCGGGCCGGAAATCCGGCCGATCCTTTACGCTTTGAATGACGAGCAGAAAAAACGGTTTCTGGATCCGATCAGGAACGGTGAGAAGAAGCTCTGCTTCATGCAGACTGAACCGGACGCAGGCTCGGATCCGGCTTCGATGAAAACTCGCGCCGTGCGCCAGGGAG
>VBKX01000124.1 GCA_005879435.1 Deltaproteobacteria bacterium | reverse complement strand
CGGATCATGCGCAGCTCGGTCAGCAATGGGTTGAGCGTCTTGACGGTGTTTGCGGTGTAGGGCCGCAAGACCTGATTGCGAAAAATATTCTTCACTTCCTGATCGTCCAAACACGACAACATCGCCTTGCCGAGGGACGTGCAATAAGTCGGAATGCGGCGGCCGACCCGGGACGGCATGCGGAGCGCGTGGGGGCCCTCGACTTTGTCCAGATAGAGCACCTGATCCTCGTCTAACACCGCGAGATGGACCGTTTCCTTGGTCTCGTTCATGATGCGCGTCAAAAACGGCCGGCAAATCTCGCGCAAATTGAGATGCGACACCGCCTGATGGCCGAGTCGAAAGAGCTTGATGCCCAAGCGGTACTTGCCGTTTTCAGGATTCTGCTGGATCAGATCGTTATATTCTAAGGCCATCAGGATGCGATGCGCCGTGCTGCGGTGCAAATGGGTTTTGACGCCGATCTCGCTCACGCTCAGTTCTTGATGATCGAAGCCGAAGCAGTCGAGAATTTGCGCGGCCCGGTCGAGCCCGGTCGATCACATGGATGCGATAGCGATCGGATAACGCCTTCGGCGACCGCTGCAGCGCGGCATTTCTCCCCATCGGAGCAGAATTAATTGCTTGTCTCATATCCTAAGACCGTGTTTCGGATACTAGTAAAGGGTGTTCATCCTGTCAATAATTAAGGCGCTTGTGAGAAACAGCTGGAACGCCAGCAAAACTTCGAGCTGACGATAAACGAGACGTGATTAGGCTGCCTGTGTGTCCGATACCGGCTTTACACCCTTGCGATGGCAGCGATTTTCCAAAACAATTTGAGAAAATTGCTCTCTGACGAGCCGATTCCACTGATCAATAAAGACCTGGGTTACTAATTGGAGAAACTTACAGATCTCAGAAAATCTGAGAGGCCTGGTATTCAAGCGGCTTCCCGTCGACCTCAAATCGCGCGTCAGACTAAATGTCCGCCAGCTATAACTCGATTTCGTCCGGCCAAATTTGCTTCAACATCGAGCGGGTGAGTTTCCGGGCGTCCTTTTTCGATTTGATCCCGTGTTGATATAAAAGGTAGGGCCATATCCGGTAGGGATGATCCATGCGTGATCTGAGTCGACTTCTTCCGCCGTCGGACAGAGGTTTGGGCTGGCTGAACGATGAGAGCAGGATTTGATCGCGCGCCGCCCTCTCCAGCCGGATCGCCGAGACGGCGTTACCCTCGATGGTTTGCTCTGACACGACGATGCCGTGGCCTTTGAGAAACACCGCGTAGTGGTCGCCCATCGCTTCCAACATCTGCGCAGCGAGCTTTTCGGAATTGATGCCGGCGCTGTTCGGAAACACCGGCACGCCGTCGGCAAACAACCTGGCGTCACGATTGAATGGGATAAGGCTGGACTCCTGCAGACCCACGAGGATGCTAAATCGGGGATGGCAGTGCAGAACACTGCCGATGTCGGCGCGTGACTTATAAATGATGCTGTGAATCACGGTTTCTAAGGGAATCGGCTCCGATCCCGCGACGCGCTTCGCGGAAAAATCGACGACGCACAAATCGTCAGGCTCGGCGAGCACACCCGCGTAACGCGGATTGATGATAAAAGTTTCGGTTCCGGGAATCTTTGCGCTCAAGTGGCCGGAGCCGTCGAGCACGCCTTCTGCGCTCAGAATGCGGATTGCCTCTAAGAGGCGCCGTTTTAGATCTTGAATTGTTTTGTGGTCTTTCTTCGCCATAACACGCTCTCTCTCCGTTTCAACGACACTGCAAGTACGGACAATTTGAACGGTTTGAACTGTTTATGTCGAGAAGTCCGGGTAACCGAAAGGTGCGATATTTTTTCTGTACTCGGCGTTCAAGGCTGCCTTGTCGCCTTTCCATACCAATCGAGTGAAACCATTGAGCAGAAAGGGATGCGCGCCGAGCCGATAGAGCGTGGCGTAATCGATATCGATCAAAGCTTTTCTTTCCGTCTCCGTCAGGTCGCGGCCTTCGAGAAACTTCTCGGTGTCGGCTTTGAACGCGCTTGCGACTTTGGGATCTAGAATCGCTTCGCGCATCACTTTGTCCACCTGAAATTTGCTCATGGCAGCGCTCCCGGCTGGCTGTCCCAAGCCATGTACGGGACCGAGCCCTTGGACCTGGGAAAGCGAACTCCCGAGACGCTAGGGGCTTTCCCATCAGCCAGTCCCATCAGCAATACGAAATTCAAAAACCCCGGCGTCACGTTGCCCGACGCCATCATCCGATCCCAGGTCGCTTCCTCGATCACGTTTTCCACGTCGCCGCGGCCAACCAGGTTCATCATTCTTCGATCGAACTCCGGGTCTGAAGAAGAGCGTCCTTCTTTTGGTCCGCCGATCTCTATCGCAAGATGGCCGCTGGCCAATACGCCCACGCGTTTGTTCGAGGGGAGCGCGTCGATAATACGTCGGATCGCCTTGCCGACTTCGAAGAAGCGCTGCGCCGGGGGAACGGGCGGGGCCATCACGTTGGTAAAAATGGGGACGATGGGCAGATCCATTTCCGGGCGGATGAAATTGAGCGGCACGGTGAACGCGTGGTCGATGCGAAACTCATCGGAGAACGAAAAGTCGACGCCCATTTTCGGCGCCAGCTGAAGCATGCTCTTCGCCACGTCGACTTCGACGTCAGCCCGATAAGGGGCGATGCCGAAGGTGCGCATTTCATGGGGAAAGGGCCCCTCCGCTCGCGGCGCCTTACCGATCAAAAACGCCGGCATGTTATCCATGAAAAACTGATTGAGATGGTCGCTGGCGATCATAACCAAAACATCCGGCTTGGTGCCGGCCATTCGCTGCCTCATCAGCTCGTAGTCGTGCGCCGCCTCCACGATCGCCGGCTCCGGGTTCGGCTCGGCGATCTGCCCGGGGAAATTCGGACTGTGGCTGATACCCATGATTTCTACCAGCTCTGCCATTCTTCCTCCGATCTAGCAGGCTGCCGAAGTATCGTCAGATGCTTCGTTGCACACGATAACCTCGGCAGAGATTGGAGTGATGGAGTAATGGAGTGATGCATTTAAGACCCAACACTCCAGTACTCCAATACTCCATCACTCCGTTTCGCTCACACGCATCGCGCGATCCTTGCCAACAAACTTTAAGCAAGCTGCTATTTGTCGTCCTTAACGCTCTGGTCCTGGCGCGAGCGCACCGGCTTGCCGGAACGCACGTCGGCGGTAAAGCGCTCGGCCGCCTCGAACAAAGATACCGCCACCGGACCGTACGCGGCGCGTGGCCGCTCGAGCTCTTCCAAAGTAAATCCCACGACGCCGTGAGTAACGCCGATCTGGCCGTCGCAGCGGTCGCCGGCGCCGAACCCCGCGATGGTCGGGACCTTCGCCTTCTCAGTAATTCTCTCGGCAAGCTCCGGCGAAATGCCGGTGAGCAGCAAGGAGAAAGCTCCGGCAGCTTCGAGCGCTTCAGCGTCGCGGATAACCTGCGCTTCGTCGGCCGATCCAGAACGGTAATCGCTGCCGATCGTTGTCATCGGCGTGCGCCCCATGTGCGCCATGACCGGGATGCCGGCTTTGACCACCGCTTCGACAGTCGGCGCATAGGCAGCGCCCACTTCGAGTTTGACCGCCTGCGCGCCGGCTTCCTGAATCAGTCTGCCGGCGTTGCGCAGCGCGTCTTCGCGGCTGATTTGATAGGACATAAACGGCATATCCGCGACGACCAGCGCCTGTTTCGCGCCGCGGCTCACGCAGCGCGCCATCAGCACCATCTCGTCCATCGTCACCGAGTTGTTGTCCTCGTGCCCCAACAAGTAACGCCCGCCGCTGTCGCCGATGAGAATGATGTCGACGCCGGCCTTGTCGATGATGCGCGCCATCTGGAAATCGTAGGCCGTCATCGTGACGATCTTTTTCTTCTCCTGCTTCATGCGTTGAATATCCACGACGGTGATTTTTTTCATACATTGCTCCTTGAAGATTTGAATTCGCGCCGATTCGTCATCGAAGCGCGGGTGGAAACAAAACCATCGCCTTGTCCGAATTGAAGATATAAGACTCGACGAAAAGCTGCAGTGAAGCTTTGCGCCCTTCCATGGCGCCCGCCAGACAGAGCCAATTCAGCATTTCATGCTGGCCGGAGGAACGCATCTGATCCGCGTCCAGGTCGCGCCACTGCCGTAACTTCCCGGCCTGTAGTTCGGCGAAACGTTGGCGATCCACTTCCACGTCGGGATACAAGAAGTGATGTTTGGCCGTGAGCGTGCCGTGGGACCAGCTCGATGAGCCGATCAGGGCTACGCGCCAGGGGCTTTCCTCGACGATGCGCGCGATTTGTTTCCCCAGATCGTAGCAACGCCAAGGCGCCGGCGAAGGCGGCGGCCGGCCTTCGATGGATTTTCCTTTGATGCGCAGGTTGCTGCCGTAACAGTTCACGTGGAACGGGATAATGGGGTAGGGAAAACCTTTGCGGTCGTAGTCGAGGTAAAGGATCGTGCGCGCGAAGGCGTGGCTGAGCACTTGGGCGTGATGCAGTCGGTAGGACCAGGTAACGTCAAAGCCATTTTCGAGCAGCTTCTGCGCGAGCAAATTGGCTGCTTCGCGGTGCCCTTTGATCTTCACGACTGTATCCTTGGGCTCGTTCCACACGTTGCTGTCGGCGCCCAGGCCGTCGCTCGCCTTAAAAGGCGCGCAGTCGACTTCATCGAATGCGTAAACGCAGAAGGGCGGGATCACGTCTTCGCGAAAGTTTTCGTACTGGTCGTCGCCCCAGATCAAAACGCAATCCGGCTTGAAGTCGTCCAACGCGGCGCGCGCGGCGCGCACGCCTTCAAGAAGAGCGGCGCGATGCTTGCGCGCGGCAGTCAGTCCTTCGTCGCTGCCCCATTCCGCGCGCATGCCCGCCGGCCAGTTCTGCGGGTCTTTCATCGCTTCTGGCGTGCGCTCGCTCTTGAGCAAACGGCGCAGCACGTTCGCCATATTCTCATCGGTAAATTGCAGATGCGGCGCGTGGGTCATGCCGATGCCGAGAATCTCGCCCATAGATCAAACTCCTATCTTCCAAGTGACTGCCAAGCTCATCAGCGCTCCAGCCGAGTGAAAAAATTTTCATTTTCGATATCTTTAATAATACTGGCATCGATGTAATCCGTTGCATGCTTGCCTTTCAGTTCAGGTACCAGGCTTTGGCTCAAGTATTCGATGTCGGCTTCCAACGCGTCATCCAGTGGATAAGGCTTCAACGGAATTGTTGGCCCCAGATAGTTCTTGTGCATGGACTCCAGCAACCGCGGGTCTTCCACTCTTAAATATTTTCGAAAAACGCGAAACGCCAGCTCTTTGTCCTTTCTGCCCAGCCAACTCGCTTCGACGAACGCGCGGAAAAAAGCTTTCATCGCGCCGCGACGCTCCTTGACGACTTGCCGCGTCGAAGTCAAGTCGCTCACCGACGTGCGAACGCCAAATTCATTCGGGTCGGCGAGAACATTGATCTTCTGTCCCATGATCTCCAGTTGGACGATATTATCCCAGCTCGCCAGCGTGGCGTCGAAGTTGCCTTGGAGCATGCCGATGATTCTCTTGTTGGACTCCGCGATGCCGGTGGGAAGTATCGTCACGTCGCGCCCGGGAACCAGGCCGAGTTTCGGTAGAAATCGGTGGAGCAAAGCATCAGGACCGCTGCCGGGGCGAACACTGCCGACGCTTTTGCCCTTGAGATTTCGTATTGCCGCGATGGCGGGATGTGCTACGAGCCTATAGCTGGCCAAACCGTAGGTGCCGACGACAACGATAGGCGCGCCGCGTGCGGCGGCGATGGCCGCGGCGGCAGCCGGATCAGAACTGATATGCATGTCACCGGAAACCAGAGCGCTGATCGAGGGGCTGCCGGCGCGGATGTAGATGAGTTTGGCGTCAAGTCCATATTTTTCAAAGAGACCGACTTCCTTCGCCATCCAGAGCGGCGCCCGCGTCGGTGTGGCCGAGGTATAAGCAACGTTGAAAGATTCGAGCTTCTTCTCCTGCGCCGTTGCCGACCCTAGAAATGACATCAAGAAGAGAACGAGCGAAAGACTCTTCATTCTTGTCGTCTTGAATTTGATGATTGCGGTCATGCTCACTCGATCATCGTTTCAGCTGCGCGACCAAATTATCGATAAATCCATTGTCGTCGAGCTCTTTCACCCAGTGGAGGTCCCAAAGCGTCTATGGATTGATGTCGGCGGCGCCGAATTCCGCCGCGGCGATCTCGAACGTATTGGCGATCGCTGCCGGCGTTGGATACGGCTTTAGCTGCAGCAGCTTGACGATCGAATCGAACTGCCTTGCCAACTCGCGGCGGTCGGTAATCTTCATCCGCCTCATGGGTTCCTGGAAGACGATTTCCAGAGCTTCGTCTTTTCTGAGCATCATCAAACACACGGCGTGAATCACCGCTTTGGTGTAAGCCCGAAGGAGATCTGATTTCTCTCTGGCAAATTCAGACAGACACGCCTGCGCGTAATGAGCCACCACCGGGAGATCCGGCACAGGCAAAACCTTCAAGCCCGCGGCAAGCGCATCCGGCAAATACAGATCGGACATGAAGGTAGCGATGCATTCGCCGTTTAAAACTTTCTTCCACTGGCCCCAGCGACCGACCTCACTATCGCTGACCATCTGGATCTTCATGTCGTTTTCCAACCCCATCATCCTGAGCCACATCACCAAGGCGTGGGGTCTGCCGGAGGTGCGAACTGCCAAGCTTTTTCCTCTCAAAGCTTGCACGCTTTGCACTTCAGCGGGCACGACCAACTCCAAGCCGCGCGCGAGGCTCGGCGCGCAGAACATGGTAACCTTCTTTCCCTGTGCGGCCCCAGGATAGAGGTATTCCAGGTGCTCGATGATCACGTCGCAAGTATCATTGAACAGCGCCGCTTCGTAATCTTTTGTGCCTTTGATCAGGGTGACGTCGACATCCACGCCGTAGTGACGCCGCGCCATCTCCTTGATGCAAAAGATGACCGGCGTGCGGTCTTCATCGCGGTAGGCGAGTCTTACGGTCGGCATACTACGTTCCAATATGACGCTCTTTCCCCGACAAGGGTCACTCTGTCCCGGTCACCCTGAGGTTCTCGAAGGGTGATTTCCGAAAGTAGGAGCCCTTCGACGAAGCTCAGGGCGAACGGAATTTGGTTATGCAGAGCCAAATTTCTCGTCACTCCTAGTGTTGAAGAATCCAATAGCAACATAACCGTTGGAACTCACGGCGGGTCATCGCGTCTTCTGCCCATGCAGACGAGCGAAAAATCCCTCGCCTTCCAATTCATTCAAAAGCGATCGATCCATGAAGTCAGCCGCCTTCTTACCCCGCAGCTCGTTGATGCTGGCGCTCAAGTCTTCGATGTCCGCTTGTATGGCTTGTTCGATCGGGTAAGGTTTGAGCGGGATGGAGGTTAATAAATAGTTTCGATGCATCGATTCCAAAAGCTTGGGCTCTTCGAGCCTCATATACTTTCGATAAACGCGAAACGCGATTTCTTTGTTATTTCTGCCGAGCCAGATTGCTTCGCAGAATGCCCGAAGAAACGCTTTCGCCCGATTGCGATGAGTGGTCAAAAATTGCCGAGTTGAGGAAATGTCACTGGCCGGAGTCGGGACGCCTAACTCAACCGGATCCGCCAGAACATTTACCTTCAGACCTTTTAATTCCAACTGCGCCAGGTTGTCCACGGTCCCGATGGTCGCCTGAATCTTGCCCTGAAACATCAACAGCAGCCTCTCGTCCGATCGGCTCAGACCGGTCGGCATGATCGTGACGTCCTTGCCGGGGACAAGGCCAAGTTTCAGGAGAATCCGCTGCAGCACGAAGTCCGTCGTCGTGCCCGGCCGCAGCGCGCCGATGACCTTGCCTTTGAGATCTTTGATCGACGAGATCGACGGATGCGCCATGAGCTTGTAAGCAATCGAGCCGAGAGTGGCCACCATAACTACCGGTGCTCCTTGAGCGGACGCCGCTGCAACCAGCGAACCGCCGGTGGCGATGAACTGAACGTCGCCGCTGATCAAGGCGCTTATGGAAGGGTAGCCGGCAGGCACAAAGATCGGATTACCGTCCAGGCCATACTTCTCAAAAAGCCCCATCTCTTTGGCGATCCACAACGGCGCCCGGCTGCCGGACACAGAGGCGTAGGAAACAACCAGAGGTTCGAGTTTCTTCTCTTGCGCTGCGACCGCCGACGCAAAAACGAACAGCAAAGCCACCGTTGAAAATATTTTTTTCATCACCTTTAAGAACACCGCGCTCTATGGAAAATCATCCGAGAACGTCCTCCCCCGCGATCTCGGCCGCTTCGTAATAGGCGTCGTAGTTGATCCATTGCTTGGCCTGGCCCTTTTTCACTCTCATCCAGATGTCGGTTTGTGTTTCCTTCGTCGTGGCCCGGCTCATGATTACGCGCTCGCCGACTTTTCCATGTTCCTCATCGACCGCGTGAGCGTGAAAGAAATCCAGGG
>VBKX01000648.1 GCA_005879435.1 Deltaproteobacteria bacterium | reverse complement strand
TCACGCGCCGGTCCATTCTCGCTGCGCGCGGCCCGGCGATGGAAAAGTTCGTCAAGGTCACGGCCGAGGCGATGAAGATCTTGTTTCTCGACAAAGAGCTGACGTACAAAGTTTTGGCGAAGCAACTGCGCATCAACGACCGCAAACTCCTGGACTCGGCGTACGATGAAGAGATCAAAGTATTGGAGCCGCGGTTGGAGTTCAAAAACGAAGCCTTGCAGGCGATCATCGACGAAACGGGCAAGGTCGATCCGCGTGCGAAAAAGATCAAGGTGCAGGATTTGATCGACCGGCGCTACCTCGACGGGCTGCAGAAATCCGGCTTCTTCGATAAACTATGGGCGGGGAAATAACCCTGCGCACGGTGAACGGCTCCGGTCGAAGCGGGTCGGCGCGGCTTAGTTGGCGAGCATTTTCTTCACGCGTTCGGTGACTTCCTGCGGTTGGTCCATGACCTTCTTGATGAGTGCCTCCAATTCTTCACCAGGCGCCGGGCCGCGCGCAGCGAGAATGGACCGGCGCGTGACCAACGTCGCCGCGGCGAACGGAATGTGCAGGTCCGGTCCATAAATCACATAGCGGAAGCCCTGCGCCGCCGCTCTCGTGCCGCCGGAGGGCCCGGTCATCGTCGCGGCGTCGACCGCGCCGCTGAACAAGGCTGCCAGGTTTTCGACTTGACCGCCGGTTTGAATGTAGGTCACATCCGTCGGTTCCATCCCGTTTTTACGCAGCGCTTGAATGACGAAATAATGCGAGTTGCTGCCGAGCCGAGAGACACCGACCTTCTTGCCTTTTAAATCTTCAGGGCGTTTGATTTCAGGTTTGCCGAGAATGCTGTGAGTCAGGGTATTCTTCGCGCTGGCGATGAAGACCAAATCGGTCGCCCCTTGCGTGTGCGCGCGAACGATCGCTTCCCCGCCGCTGATCGCCACCTGCGCGTCTCCGCCCAGAAGGGCCGCCGTCACCATCGGCGCCGACGAGATGTAAACCAGCTGAAACTCCAGATCGTATTTGCGAAACAGTCCGGCTTCTTCAGCGATCCACGGCATCGCTTGCGACATCGTGCGCGCCGAGTAAAAACCGATCAGCTTGTCCGCCGCCCTTACAACGTGCCACGGCAGAATCAGCGCGAGCAACAGAAGGATGATGCGATGACACGAATGAATCGCCGGATGCAATCTCATAGCGCGCGCCTCCCTATTCGCCGGCTCAGCCTAGCCGGCGAGACAAGTCAGTGCGACATTATCAAAAAGAGATTTCGCCAACCAGAGCAAATATCGATGGATCGGCCAGGCCGGTGACTGGCTGCTTGCCAGGGAATTTGCCCCCGTTGCGGCTTGACCGCACGCCGATGACGGTGTTACGCATTCAGCCACGCGGGTTATTCACTTGAGAAAGAAACTGCCGCTCAGCTCGCCAAAGGCGGAAAGGGGCACGCCAAGATGCTTTTCATACTCCGCGCCCATTGGATCTTTTTCTTCGCAGCGCTCGCCATGGCCACCACCGCCCTCGCGCAATCCAACCCGAAGAACATCGACAGCGCCAGGAAGGAAGGCGAGATCGTCTGGTACGGCTCTCTAACGGGCGGCACGATTGTCGGTCGCATCATCAAAGCCTTCGAAGATAAATATCCGCCGATCAAGGTCAAGTACCTGCGCATGGGCGGTGCCGGACTGATCGAAAGGATCCGCAGCGAAGCCCGAGCCGGGAAATTTCTTTGGGATATCGCGACCGCCGAGTATGTGCAGTTTTTCCAGCTGCCGAAACATGTGGCGCTGGCAAAGTATTTCACCCCGGAGTTTCAGAAATTTGCCGAGCCGCACCGCGACCCCAACGGAACTTGGATCAGCCTCTATGGCGCCATCGCCACCATCGGTTGGAATACCCGCATGGTCAAGCCCGCCGATGCGCCAAAGGACTGGAGGAATCTGTTAGAACCCAAATGGAAAGGAAAAAAAATCGGCGTTCCCGCCGAAGCCTATCAGTGGTACGGCGGCATGGTCGCCTATCTGGGCGACAAGGCGGGCCGCGATTTCATGCGGGCGCTGGCGGAGCAAGATCCGCAAACGCAACAAGGATACACCAACACGGCGAATCTTTTGGTCGCCGGAGAGTTTCCCGTCGCAATCATCCGCGCGCATCGCATAGAACTGGCGCGCGCAAAAGGCGCACCGGTGGATTGGTCGGCGGAAGCCAATCCGATCGTCTACAGCATTCATCCCGCCGGCATTTCGGAGAAAGCGCCTCACCCCAATGCGGCCAGGTTTTTCTATGACTTTTTGGCGTCGGTGGAAGGCCAGACGCTTTTCACCGAAGAGGGTTTCACCAGCTCGCACTCCGGCGTAAAAGCGCTCTTTCCGAGAGTAGGCTTAGATCGCATCAAACATCCGGCGCCGCCCGATGCCAAAGTGAGCGAGCGCATCCAGGTGTGGCTCAAAGAACATCAAGAAACTTTCCACGTTCCGGTAGCGCGATAGCAGGCGAAATAATCGAACTGGAGTATTGGAGTAATGGAGTGTTGCATTTCCACAACCCAACATTGCAGTTTCATTATTCCCGTGTCATTCCGTCGGAAAATCTCCCCTTCCCCTCTTTGTCAAAGAGGGCGATAACCGCACGGAGAAAATTCCCCCTTTGAAAAAAGGGGGATACAGGGGGATTTGTGTTCGACTTCAACCTGCCGAAGGTAGTATTTTTGAACGAACTTCTTAGACGCCACACTAGTACTCCACTCCAGCACGCCAACCACCCCGCTATGGCAATTCCTCCAGCAAGCGGCCGTAGCCCTTCACGGGCTCCCGTACGTGAAACCGCTTTTGCACGTCCCAGAGCTTGGTCGCGAGATTGTAGATCACCGGCACCTGAAGATCTTGCTCCAGCAGGCGCACGACTTTGAGTAGCCGCCAGCCCGAGCCGAGCATGTAGATCGCGTCGGCGTCGGG
>VBKX01000122.1 GCA_005879435.1 Deltaproteobacteria bacterium | reverse complement strand
GACGGTTTTTGATGTTATCTGGTCGCGCTAAATCGAAAAGAGCCGAATTAAGAACCGGGCGAGCAGGTTGCTTCCCTTTTCGATTCTATACTAGAGTGCGTGTCCGGTACCGACATAGAAAACGACGACCAATGGGTTAACGCATCATGCAACCGTCTCTTCTTTTCGTGGACGACGAACCAAACTTTTTGGTGCTGGTAGACCGAGTTCTTTCCAAAGAAGGCTATCGAATAACTACCGCGCTCGATGGCCGCCAAGCACTCGTCTATGTTGATTGCGTAGACTTCTCCTTCGCTGTTCTCGATATCAAAATGGCTCCGATTGATGGCATTGCAGTCTTGGCGCGAATCAAAAAACGCAGTCCATCGACGCATGTCATTATGGTCACCGGCTATCCAACAGAAGAGAGTCGCGCCGAGTGTATCAAACTTGGCGCGGACGGTTACCTGACCAAACCCATTCATCTCTCAGAATTGATAACTCTGCTCCGTGATTTAATGCTTTCGGACACCCCGCCGAGTTAAACGAGGATGTTATCGTGTAGGGGCAGTGTCTCAGCTTGAATCAAAATCTGTGGGGGTTTTTACACGAAGCGAGTCTTTCGATAGTCGCTAGGTTTTTTTCTTCGAGCAGTTTTTTCCATGTTTGCTGTTTCTCGGCAATCTCTTGCTCAATTCGCTCTGCGGTTAGTTCCCGGAGTCGTTGAAGGAATAATCGTCTGTCGGTGGACGGTAGGATGAGTCAGAGGATGCGCGAGGCTATAAGACCATGAAACTTCCTCATGACTTTATAGGCTGGCTCATTCTAGATTTCAGTATCCTCGCCGTTATCTTAATCGTAGCGATCACTTATCTGATAGTCGCCTGACCCCACTCAACCTGATTCAATTTATCAGAAGGTCTGACAATTTTCCTCTAGAGTCTATTTCCGCGATTGGTCTCAGCGTTTGACAAGCTTTCCAACGTGTCAAACTGCTCTTTCGGAACACGAGCGGCTGAAAGAACATGGCGTAATTTATCCGACCAAGCCTTGTGGTGAACGACCGACTTGGCTCGCTGTTTTAAGATCAACGCAAGCGTCACGCAGAGCGACAATGACGATGCGCTCTCAGCCCGTTTAGGGTAGTGCCGCGCCCAAATCATTCCAATCTCTTCGTTCTCTAATCGATCCATTTAGGGGCTTTCTAATGCTTATCTGTACTGTAGAAAATTCTTCTTTATACATCTTCTGAGCAACGCGCATACCACTGTTACCGGTTAGTACAGATCAAAGGAAGAATTTGTCACACGCGGAAATATCAGTGCGCTTGATAGCCCATTTTTACCGGCAAAACATAGGAGTCCTCGCACGCGAGATAACAGCCGCCACCCAGATATGAGTGGGTTTTTCCTATCGCGTAGCAGAATGTATGAGGAGAAAGCCGACAGTCATGCGAGTTGATCCATTCGCCGCGCTCAAGGAAATTGGAGAGCTAGATATTCCCTAGCGAAGTTTGGTTGAACTCAATATAAATAAACGATCGGCAGCTTTAGATGAAAAAGCCAAAGCAAAATTTTTTCGTTTAGCGAGTCCGTTTGTCCGGTTTCCGTCAAAATGAAATATAATTTAAATTTTATTGACACCCATATGAATGTGGACTAATCATTTATAGTTTTTCGTGGCAATACACTTATGAAGCGAAAGAGCCGTCAATGCAGTTGTATTTGAGATGAGCGAGCGTATGCCTATTGTGGACACAAAACTCCAAGCGGAGCTTGTAAGCAAGAGTCTCGAATTGAGCGAAAAGAAACGAAAACTGGAAGAGGATATCAAGATAGCGGATGCCCGGAGCAAGTTGCTCCTCGAAAGCGATGCTCTGAAGGATATCGAAGCATATAAGACACGTTTTCCTCCAGAAGCTTGATTAGCACTCAGACGCTGGCAGAGACCCCGAGAAAAATCACTGTAGTAGCTGCCTTGTAAACTCTCTAATAGTTTCGCGATCAAGAACAGGGAACGGATTGTTAAACAAGCCTTTCTCGATGAATTTCCAAAAACAAATTTTTTATAATGGGAACCAAGAGATAAACGACCGAATCGGCGGAAGACGTAATCCGAAATGTGGGCGACAGAATACCCATTGATATAAATCAACTTCTTGAAGATCTATCGACGTTAAACTAAAGGGTGGATCACTAGCCTTCGGTCTCCCTCATAACCTGCCGCGCCTCTTTATCATCGCGCAATCCGAGAAAACTCGAATGTCCTAAATGTCGATTTTGGGACGGACCGCTTACCTCAACCGCCAATGTGCGCACGTTAAAAAATATGGCGACGGAGCTGCGGGGGCAAGTTCTCAAAGGCCGGTTTGACGGAACGCCGAAGGGCCAGCGCAAAGATTGCCGCGAAGTTGAGGACTCTGTGTGGTGCTACCACACGGTTACGTGGCGACTGTGAAACGGATAGCGGATCGGCGGATGATGCTTGCTGGTTATCGATTGGCGGACTTATTAAGGAGAATCCTGGCGAATTGACAGAAGCGATATTCTGCTGCTTACGACTCGGCTTTCTGGCGTTGCTTTAGCAAAACGCTGCCGTCACTCAAAATTCTACGAAGGGATGCTCGATGACTCAGCGACTAATCGAAGTTTGGGCGCAGGACGATGTAATACATTTTCTTCAATCGCTCTGCGCACGTCATTGTAGTTGATCGGTTTCTGCAAACAGAGCCGAAGACCGCGCTCGTGAAGGTCATACATTTCGGAAATTGGATGATTCCCCTCCATACCTATCAGCAGGGCATCGGTTTTCCTTATCGCGTGTCGCACAATCGATCTCCAGTCGGACATTTCGAGGTCGGCAATGAGTACGGAGAGATTTTCATTGTAATTGATATAGGAAACAGCCGCTTTAACGCTGTCTGCTTGGAACACTTGATATCCATCATACGTCAACAAACTAGCGAGTGCGGCCCGAGCAATGGGATGTTTGTCGGCAACGATCACCGTAAGAGGGAAATGCCTAGTCTCTGCTTCTATGTTCCTGAGCATTTATTCTCCAGGGAGAGCGAAAGTTACGTCTCTTTACAGCAATGGGTGTGCCGGGTCATCAGCGTTCATTGCTGTGCTAGGGAGAAACGCAAGGAATGTGTGGAATTTCCGGGATTTGGCTGGCAATGTACGCTGTTATAAGCGTCACGCGATTGACAAAAGCAGGGTCGAAAACAGCTCGTTCTTTCGACACTCCTTGTCACGATTGACAAGAATGGACAACGAGGTTAGTAGAGCGGACCATTAACCAAATACCTTCGGGATTCTGCCATACACCGGGGTCGCTCGCTTACGCCCCACGATCAATCGCCAGCCGTTGAGTTGATACCCACACGCGGCACAGAAGCCGTTGATGGGGTGCTCGCCGTTACTTCTTGGAGGCTGACTCACCACCACACCGAAAATAGTCTTGGCACTTAGGGCAGTTTCGAGCGATGTACTTAGCCATGGGCCGGTGCGTATTGGCAAAATTTTCCTGACGAACTGAAACGTTAGCGAAGGCTCATAATCGAGAATCCAGACATGCGGTCGCGTTGTGTTCACTTGACTTATACTATCGGATTTTGAGACTCAGACCGACGTCTATTTGACCTCGTGTTTGTTTTTCTTATCCGGCTTCTCTGGGGTGGCAATAAAGTTTCCAGCCTCATATCTCGATGGACCTAAGTTCCCGAATATATCTATTGCCCATTCTGACGTTCTGTAATAAGTGCCGACAAATTGCCCTCTGTCGTTCATTCCGCCAAGGCGACCCAGGAACGCGGTCCCGGCGGGCACGTCATCGGGCCTCGGCGCGTTAGGCGGTAGCGGCAGGCTTATCTTGAAATAGTCGCCGTCATCGAAGAGAAATACGCACATGCCGGTGCAATTATTGTCCGTGTACCAACCGACAATCTGGCTGTTGTTGTTAAACCCAGTGATATGGGTTTGGTCGGCGCCCGTAAATTCTATCGGAGTGAATGTCCCATTGTCGTAGATGAACTGGTACTCCTCCCATGTCACATTATTGAGAGTGTTGTAATGTCCAACCATCTGGCCCTTGTTGTTGATTCCTCGAAGCCAAGTCCATCCGCCCAGGAGCTCGGCCAGAGGATTGTCTATCGAGCGATACTGATTTGTCGCTTTATCCCAAAAAAACGAGTGCAGGTGACGCGGCGGCAGGTTACAGCAAAACGGCGGCTCTGGCTGGTTAGCGTAGAATCCTACCACTTGGCCGAAGTCGTTGATGCCGTATCCCCAAGTAGTCTGCGCACCAGGATAAGCCAACAGAGTGATGCGTACCCTCTCGGGATTAGCGACGAAGGCAAATAAGCCGGGCGCTCTAGCGTCATGGCCGCAATGTCCGACGATGTCCCCGTGGTTATTAATCCCTTCGCCGTCGGTATCGTTCGTCGTTCCGGGGCACTCAAAGGCCGGAGTTTCTCGGCTATTATCCTTGATAATGAGTGGCGCTGGAGAGGCAAACTGGACTAGCTGCCTCTCAACCCAGACGTTGCCCTTCTCGTTAATATCTATGATACCCCATACCTCGGCGTCGATTAGGGTGAGTGTATAAGAAGTTGACCTGATCGGCTTATGCTCAGCTCCGTAAGCCAAACCATGCACAGCTACCAAGTCTAAGCCTGAAACGAAAAGCTTGCACACCAAAACAATTCTAAAAATTGATTTCATGGATTTGCGCTCCTTTCATTCGGCTTCTGTTTGAATACTGAGTGATGAAACACGACATCAGCAAACTCTATACCGTCGATGAGAAGAAAAAAGTCTTTTGTTGATTTAGAGGGAAGTTCTGGTAATTCTGCGATGCGACGACGGGTAAAACGTTGGTCGAGAATTCTAGCTGCGACAACCGCCAAGCGCCCGGTTCGAGACTATATTTTGTCCGCGTCAATCTTAAATTGGTAAGTTTCGGTGAGCGGGTGCTTCAGGCTGGGTCATCCACGAATCGCTGTCTAGAACACACGGAATTTTGACAAAATGGTCATTGGAGCGTCAATACTGGCTAGAATGACAATGAAGTTAAGCCAGCAGAGCTGTTTCGGAGTTTTGACCGGCCACCCGCAGGCGTTACCACGACGGATGCCGAAGTCGATGCCGACCCAGATCAGGTTTGTCGAACCCATGTACGCGCTTGCGGTCCGGAAGCTACCCGAAGGGCCGGACTGGCTCTATGAAATCAAGTTCGACGGCTATCGGTGCCTTGCAGGAAAAGACGCAGGCGGCGTGCGCCTATGGTCACGCAGAGGAAACGACTTCACGTCTCAATTCCCCGCAATCGCCAAAGCTTGTGAAGATCTCCCGATCGGCACGCTCGTCGACGGCGAGATCGTCGCGATCGATGCGGAAGGCCGGCTCTCGTTTAATATGTTGCAGCATCATCGCTCCCAAGCTTCGGCCATTCGCTTTTACGTCTTTGACGTTCTCACATTCGCCGGCCGCGACATGCTACAAGAGAAACTCTTAAAACGGCGCGACGCGCTCACCGACGCCATGCGACCTATACGCAAGGCATCTTCGGTGGTCGACATTTCGCAAACCATCGCGGCGCCCGCGGCTGATTTGATCCTTGCCGTGACCGAGCTCGGCTTCGAGGGCGTTATCGCCAAGCGCCTGGACTCGCTTTATGAATCGGGAGAACGCAGCGGTGCCTGGGTCAAGTACAAGATCAACAAAGGGCCAAGAGTTCGTCATTGGCGGCTTCACACCGGGCAATCCGTTCGACGCCGTGATCGTCGGCTATTACCAAGACGGCAAGTTACTTTACGCTGGAAAAGTGCGTGCCGGCTTTGTGCCGCACGTCAGGCGCGAGATCATGGAGAAGATGGAACCCCTGAAGACCGAAGCTTGTCCGTTTGCCAATCTCCCCGAGAAGAAAAGGACTCAATGGGCGCTGACAAAGGAGGAAATGAAAGACTGCCAGTGGTTAAATCCTAAGCTAGTAGCGCAGATCGAATTTACTGAATGGACGCCTGACGGCCATCTAAGACATGCGAGCTTTCTCGGACTGCGGGACGATAGACGCGCCGAGGACGTCATCCGGGAATGAGCCGGAGCGCACGATTTAGGGGATTTCTATCTGAGCGATATTTTTGATCGTCTGTCCCACATGCTTCTGAAGCAATAAGAGGATTGTCTCGGCGAAAATTTCATTATCGAATTTAAGCTGACCGGTAAATCGATCTCCACTCGCCGTCTCAATCGTGATAAAGATCGTATTCCCCAAAACGCGCGCCTTTTGCACACGCTTAGGGGTACCGGCTTCGCCCGCGGCGCTCTCCACTGTTTTAGGGCCCGATATCCATTGCCATTGTGGCGGCCAGCTCGGCCTGCCTGTGTAAACCATCAGCGGATGATTGCGTACTTGCATTCGAAGACCCTCAAAGTAGCGGTCGACGTTAAAGACAAGATCTCTGAGATATTGATTTTTCTTGGGGGGAGGCTTTCTTCAGAGCTTTCAAACTGTCAATATTATAAATGTCTGACTAACGTCCTAGCAAGCGTTTTCGCAGCGAAAGTTGTAGGACGATAACCTACTTTGAACAGAGCGAATGATGATTGCGAAGGGCGGAACTGAGTTCAAAGTGCCTGACCACCAGGAGAGCGCAAAAAATTTGCCGCCGCGTGCACTGTCCGACAGCGAGATAGGCCGACTTTGGGCGAAGCATTTCCCGCAGTGGCGCGACAATCGCGACTCGTGCCAAATCTGTTTCGGGATCTGCGCGATCATCGAGTTCGAAGCGGCGCTGCGCAATGGTCCGACTCATATCGCCAGGGTGAACGACGCGCTGCAAGCGGCCGGGATCCGCCCGCAAGAGTTCGATGAGGTCAAAGCGGAAAAAGTGAAGGTCGATGCGCGAGGACTTTTATATCCAAAACCAGGGACCTAGAAAACGAAAAGAGCTTACGCCCTAGGGCTACCGCACATTAAAATCCCACCGCTCCGGCAGTTTCTCCAGCTCGGCCGTGAGGCGATCGAGCTCCGTTTTGACCGCGGCATCTTTCGCCCTCTGACGCAGGTATAAATGTCGCCGAAATAGACCCGCAGTACCTGTTGTTGACCTTCCGACTCATGACCGGATTGTCCGGCGTGGGGCCTTAGTGCATCCCGGAAACCGGCAACTCTCCATTTCGGCTGGCATATGGGATCGAGAAGATCCAGCGCCGCGCGGACCTCAGGAGTGTCGATATCGCGTTTCTTCGAGTCGAGAGTGGCTGCTTCCAGTATTTTTAGAGCTGCGAGAAGGCGCACGATGGTGGACCTACAAATTCCTGCTTCCAAGCACCGGCCAGCCGAGCCGGACCGGGTCAGCTTAACGATAATGTGGCGGCAGCTTGCGAAACAGTGCGCCGAACATCTTGTCTAAAGCTTTGCTAGAATCTTTGGGGTTCATGAGTTCGGCTATTAAAAAACCCGTGAAGGCACCGATGAGGGCCATTTCGCCTTTGATTTTGAAATCCCCTATCATCTCGCCCACTACCTCACCAATAATGATGAAGCACAACGTTAGCCCGGTTTCCGATACAAGCCCCGTCAAAGTGATCCATCTCCACCGGTAGCAGATCATAAACACGATAGCGTAACAGAAGAGAAGTAGAAGAAAGAACACAGCCGTTCTGATCCCGCCGGCCAATCCAGTGCTGACCAAAAGCATAAAAGGGCCGATTGCGCACCAAGCACCCAACAGTCCCAACAGTAATCGCGGCCAGGTCGAGTTCAACGCAAAAAGAATTTTATTTGAAATAGGCTCTCCCCAGTAATTCGGCATGTTTCACCCTCCAGTCGCGCTCGCTAGAGGGGAAGTTGATTATCCGATGTTATCTCCCTATTCGAGCGCACCCGCCGGCCGATAATGATGTTTAAAGATTATGGTGAGACGGCCGCCCAACTCCGCTGAAAACTGTTCGGACTCTGCCTTGGGGATGCCGAAAGATGCGCAGGCATGATGGATCTTATCCGAAGAGTCGTCGTAGGGAATCCCGGCGCGCAGCCCGGACCTGATTTGCGTGTGCGAGAAATTTGCGGGCAGAATTGCCGCCCGCAGTATTGGAGTAGAACTCCGTCGCCGCCAAAGGCACAATACTCCTCCTCATGGTTCGCATGATACGACATCGTGGGCGACCAAGAATAACACGCTCATGACGGTGAGCTACCGATGTCAAGGCGAAGTCGTTGCTCGGCAATGCCCGCCATAGATTTGATCGAAGTCTCCGGCGATTCGCCGAGGGTGTGGCGATCGAGCATCTTCATGAGCCAGGGCATCAGCCGACGCTGCCTTCGAAAAACGCCACGCGCAAGTCGGTGAACCGATCGAGCACGCCGCTGATGATCCAGGAGAAGGAAAATGAGCAACTTCTAATTGTGTGCGATCGGCTGGCAACTGTTCTGTGGACCGATTGCAGACGGCAGGCCAGGCGGTCGTGCTGCTCGGCATTCCAACCGCCGGAAAGCCACCCAAGAACTGCCGCGACAGTTGATTCAAAGCAGTCGTTTCCATTCCTCTTTCCAGCCGTAATCGTAGGACTCTCGTAACCACGGCGCCTGCTTGGACCTGTTTTTGACGATGCCCGAGGTCACATTCATGTTGGCTTGGATTCTGGTTCAGCCGTTCTTGAAACCAAGTGCGTGCGGCAGTTTCCGTCGATAATACCTGGTCTCTTATTTTGTCGCTGAAATTCTTCTGGCATAGAGATTGCGCCCACAACCGAAGGCAGTGGCCGTGGATTATTTCCAATGAAACATCAAAACGAACAACAGAAGTTGAAAGGGCTGGTTCGCGAATTGGAGCGCGAACTGTCACAGGAGAAAAGTCATGTTAATGTGCTTGAGGAGACTCAGGAACGTCTTCGACAAGCCGAGAGTATCTGCCAGGAATTGGCCAATGAAAATCGCGGGCTCAGAGAGGAGATTGCGGACTGGGAGGGACGTTCTGTTGCAAGCGAGGAAAATCAAAGACAGATCAGTCTCCTACGCCAGCAGCTCGGGGCGTTGCAGGCCGAACATGCGCGAGCCATCGATAGCAATCGTGAAATGCAGGAGAAGCTCACTTTCCACAGTGAACGCGGAAAGATTTCGTCGCCGGTCGAGAATGATAATGTCGCAACGATGGTTCCTCAAAGCGAAATAAACACGGTTGCGCCAATCGCGTCGGATTTGACAGGATCAGGCGAAGCGAACCACAATCCATTTCTTGCAACCGATCCGACAACGAAAACTAATGTAGCTAAAAAGAACCCGACTGAAATACTCTGGGCCTTGTTCGTTTCAAACCGGTACCTGGGTGCGCTCGTCGCCGGCGTCATCGTTCTCATCGTAGCAGCGACAGTTGCCGTGAAAATCCTGAGAACCGAAGGTCCGGTGGCCGAGAATGCGACATCCGGCGCGAAAGCAACCGCTGACGAGCAGGAGGCAAGACCCGTCTCGAAATCGTCTACGCTGGCCGCACCGCGTGTCCAAGGCACATTTCAAACCATCCGTGCAACCCAGGTTTTCAGTGAACCGAGCCAGGACTCCGCACTTGTCGCGGAGATCGACAAGGGAGTTAAAATTAATGTTGTGGGTTCAAGAGAGGGTTGGCTCGAAATTCGTTCCAAACACGGGCGGCCTCCAGGTTTCATACGCCAAGAGGAGACAGCAAGAATCGGGCGGAACCCATAAAACCCGGATGGTTCCCGAGCTGTGCGAGAAGAACAGGACGGCTCTTCTTGCATGCCGTTACTTGATGTCGCTCTTCCGTCGGGCGTATCGCTTACGCCCCGGCATTTAGCTTCTGCCCCTCCATCCCAAACAGCCGCATCGCGTTGCCGCCGAGAATTTTTTCCTTGTCCGCTGCTGAAATCCCCGTCTTCGCCTTGATCGGCGATATTGTGGTTGGGCCACATCTCGACGATGTGCGGCAGATAATCTTCCCAGGCAATGGCCGCAACATAAATTTGATCGAAGTAAGCGCTCGGCTCCTTCTTGAGCCGGTCGCGCTTGCGAAAAAAATCATTGACCGAAGTCGTTCCCGGCGATTCGCCGAGGGTGTGATGATTAAGCGTTCTCATCAGCCACGGCACCCAGCCGACGCCGCCTTCGAACACGGCGATGCGCAAGGTCGGAAAGCGGTCGAAGACTCCACTCATGATCAGCCGCGCCGCGCTGACCATGTAAGTCAGCGGAAATCCCAGCGCAGTCGCCAGCATCTTGAATCCGTCGTAGCGGTCGCTGCCGACCAGCCACGGGTGGCAATCCTGCGCTTCGAAGACACGCGTGCCCGGATGCACCAGGATCGGCACGTCCAGCTTGCACACTTCTTCGTAAAACGGCCACAACACCTCGGCGTCGAGATCGCAGTTCTCGTGCCCGCCCATGAGCTTGACTCCCTTGAAACCTAGATCTTTGACCGCGCGTCTAAGCTCGCGGATCGCTTCATCGACGTCCGGCAAGTACACCCAGGCGATGCCGATAAACCGATCTTTCCCGGCGATATCTTCGGCCACCGTGTCGTTGTAGGCGCGCGCCATCTCGACGCCGAGGTCATGATCAACTTCATAGATGAGCGGCCGGTTGTCGGCGATGACAACCTGGTAGTCGAAACCTTCCCGCTCCATGATTTCGTGGTGCATGTCGAGATTCCAGCGGGTCTCGCTGAAGGAATGAATCTTTTTGCCGTCTCGATAATAAGCCGCCGCGTCCCCGGGAAACGTCTCGCCGTAGCGAATCATCGCGCCGGCGCCTTTTTGAAACTCGATATGGCCGCGGCCGGAATGTTTCACGCGGTCGAGAAAACGTACGGGCCAGTAATGAGTGTCACCGTCGATATACATGGAAACCCTCGCGGTGAAATAATATCGGCGATATTATGCCGCGACCTGCGCAAGGTCAACGATGTTTGACGCCGTCGAGTCGAACCGCTAAATTGCTCGCACTGCGTCCGATCATCACAAGGACTCCGCCACCGAGTGTCATCACCGCAAGACTATCTTCCAGCCGAGCCCCAGCCGGCGCGGGCCATCCGCCCCTGGTCTTCGCTCCTGATTCGCGACTATCGTCTGATCTTCATCACCATTCTCTGCAGCAACACGGCGAACCACATGCGCAATGTGGCGAGCCTCTATCAGGTGTATCAACTTTCGGGATCGTCGGTGCAGCTTGGTTTGGCGGGTTTTTTTCAGGCGCTGCCATTTATTGTCTTCGGTCTTTTTGGCGGGGTTCTGGCCGACACGCTCAATCGCAAGAAATTGATCGCGATCACGCATTCACTCAACGTGCTGCCTGGTCTGGCGCTCGGGATCCTCACGCTGAGCGGCGCCATTCAGGTATGGCACGTCAACGTGCTCAACCTTCTGGCCTCGTCTTTACAAGTACTCGGCGGACCTTCCCGGCAGGCGATCATCCCCGGTCTCGTGCCCCAGTCGCATCTTCTCAACGCAGTGACCATGGCGGTGCTGATGATGCAAGGAACCCAACTGACCGCGCCGGTGATTGCGGGGTTTCTCATCGACTTTCTAGGCGTCCAAGCCTCCTACTTCACTGACGCTGGCTTGCTCTTACCTTCCGTGATCGCGGCGCTCCTCATCCGTGCTTCAGGGCAACCGCAAGGCGAACGCCGGCAAATAAGCTGGCGCAGTCTCATCGAAGGCTTCGAATTTCTCTGGCACACAAGGATCATCCTGTCCTTATTCCTGCTCGACTTTTTTGCCGTGCTGTTCGGTTTCTTCAGGCCCATCCTGCCGATTTTTGCTGACGTTGTATTCAAAGTCGGCGCGCGTGGGTTGGGCATGCTCTACGCCGCGCCCGCGATCGGCGCCTTGATCGGTTCGAGCCTTTTACTTGCCGCCGGAGATATCAAGCGCAAGGGCGCGGTTTCGATTATCGCGACCTTGATGTTTGCGCAGAGCTTGGGATTTTTAGGTTTGTCCAGGAGTTTCTTTATGGGGCTGCTCGCCGTCGGCGCGCTGGGTTTTAATGACGCCATCAGCGTGGCGATCCGACGCACCGTCGTGCAAATCCTCGCGCCGGACGACATGCGCGGTCGGGCGACGAGTTTTTTGACGGTGTTTGCGCAAACCACCAATGCAACCGGGGCGGTCATCGCGGGCGCCGGCGCGGCATTGCTCGGCGCGCCGAATGCCGCGCTGGTCGGTTGCGTGCTCTGCACGCTGACGATTTTCGCCACCT
>VBKX01000647.1 GCA_005879435.1 Deltaproteobacteria bacterium | reverse complement strand
GTATGCCGGAGCGCACCGCGGCGGCTGGGACCCCGCGCAGCGGGTCAAAGACATGGATCAGGACGGCGTAGCGGGCGACGTGCTCTATACGACTCTGGGGTTTCGCATGTTCTGGATTAAAGAGGCCGGATTCCAGAGAGCCTGCTTTCAAGTCTACAACGACTGGCTCGCCGAGTTTTGTAGTCATTCTCCCGCGCGCCTCAAAGGCTTGGCCCTGATATCGCTCTACGACCCCAAACAGGCTGCTACAGATCTAGCGGACTGCGCCAAGAAAGGTTTGGCCGGGGCGATTGTGTGGGCTTCGCCGCCGGAAGATTTGCCGTTTTACAGGAACTTTCCATGCCCCTTAGCCTGCACGAGTTCGCCGGCTTTCGCTGGGTCGATTGGGACTCCAGCGCGAAAAAACGGACGATCGCGGCGGGCATCAATTCGCACGAAGTCGAAGGCACTTTTTCGACGTTGATCATGTCCGGCGTACTGGAGCGTTTCCCTGGTCTCAAAGTCGTCTCGGCGGAATTAAACTGCGGCTGGCTTCCCTATTTCCTGCGCCGCCTGGACGAACGTTTCGAGACTCGAGGCGCGCGCGTTCATGGCAGCGCGTTTCCGACCAAGCTGACGCTCAAACCAAGTGAGTATTTTCGCCGCCAACTCTACGCGACTTTCATTGACGACCCTTTTGGCATCGGCCATAGGCATGACATCGGCGTCGATAATCTGCTCTGGTCGTCCGATTTCCCTCACAGCGCGACTTTCTGGCCGCATTCTCGCGAAAAGATCGCCAAGGATTTCGCCGGCGTGGCTGAAACTGAAAAACAAAAGATCCTATCGCGGAACACGGCGCAACTGTACGGTTTCGACTAGCCCTGGATGCCGGCATGTGCCGGCATGACGGAATCTCACTTCGCGTGAAGGCGAAGGATTTCAACCATCCCGAAAGGAACGTAACGTAGATTCCCGCTCAAAGCATGCCGGAATGAAGGACTTCGTATTGACGATCTCATTTCACGACCTTTCTTCCGCCGGCACCCGCCATCACCTATAATATAGTGTATAGGAATTTCGACCGGTCGAAGGACGTTAGTGCTTCCGCCTCGGCTCGACAAAAGCAGAGGACGATATCGACTGGTCCCCGAAAGGTGCTTAAGTGAACCCACAGGATAAGACTCCAGAAGACAAAACCTTGACAGATCTCGCAATACAAATCGATCAGTGGCTGCGCGCGCAGAACGGCTCGGGCAACAACGATCAGCTCGCCGGGATCTTGCGCACGGTGCTCAAGCTGGCGCAGGACAACGCCGATCGCGGCGATCTAAAGATCCTAAACCGCGCCATGCAGGAGCTGCGTCACGCTTTCAGAATCTTCGCGCCCTATCGCCATGTGCGCAAGGTGACGATCTTTGGGTCGACGCGGATGCAGGATGACGATCCCTATTACCACCTAGCGCGCGACGTCGCGCATCAGGTGGCGGAGGCAGGTTTCATGGTGATCACGGGTGCAGGCCCGGGGATCATGCAAGCCGGACATGAAGGCGCAGGACGAGAAAAGAGTTTCGGCGTCAACATCCGTCTGCCGTCGTTGCAAGCGGCGAACCCTTTCATCCGCAACGATCCCAAGCTCATGAACTTCCACTTTTTTTTCACGCGCAAACTTCTATTCGTCAAAGAAGCGGACGCGGTGTTGATCTTTCCTGGCGGCTTCGGCACACAGGACGAACTATTCGAGTCGATCACGCTGGCACAGACCGGCAAGGGTCGGCTCGTGCCAATCCTCTTGATGGACTTACCCGACGGCACCTATTGGCGGCGCTGGCGGGACTTTATCCGCGACGACATGATGAGCCGCGGCTATATCCTTGAGAGAGAGACGGCATTGTTTAGAATTCTCACCAGCCCCGAGGCGGCGGTTNGATTTGGTGATCCGTCTCAATCATCCGCCGGAGCCCGCTTTGATCGACCGGCTCAACCGACACTTCGCCGATATCCTGACCGGGAATAAAGTTAGGGAGACCGACGCGCTGCCTGCCGAAGCCGACGATCCCGACACGCTGCAGTTGCCGCGCCTCCTGATGCGTTTTAACCGCGAGGACTTCGCCCGTCTACGGCAGATGATCGACATGATTAACGGCGTAGTCTGAGGACAATTTCTTGCTTCATATTTGCGGTCATCTCATTTTGCGATAGCTGGAGATTTTCCGGTTTGCGCAAAATTTCCGCCGGTCAAGGTCCCATATTGTCGCGCAAGTCTATTCCGAACGGACGCCAAAAACGCTTGGGCAAAATTCACTTTGTCGGTATCCGTTGCGCTTTTGCCAGGCATTTCGATCGAATCACGGTTCGGCTGGCCGCGGCGGATTTTGACAATCATCGCCGCCGAGCATAAAAATCAAACGCATTAACCTGAGAGACACGAACGCACATCACACTTTTCTCCAATACGTGAGTCGACGCGGAAAACACATCGATTCGAACCATGGTCGCTTGCGTGTGAACTTGCGATGACGAGCGAAATAACCATACTCAGCGCCGGCGCGGTTGCGCCGGGAATAACGAAGGTGGCCGAAGCCTTTCGTGGCGAAACCCGCGGCGCGGTGAAGATCTCGTTCGCCACCGCGCCGGCGATTCTCAAGCGCATTGACAGTGGTGAATTGGTGGATATTGTGATTGCCCCACCGAGTGTGCTCGACGAACTGGCAAATACCGGGAAAGCTTCTGCGCTGACCCGCGTCGCCGTGGGCCGAATCGGTGTTGGCGTCATGGTACGCGACGGCGCGCCGCTGCCGAAGATCACCACGGTCGAAGAGTTCACGCAATCTCTGCGCAGCGCCGAGTCTCTCGTTTACAACCAGGCGTCAACCGGGATTTATCTTGATGCGCTGTTCGAGCGGCTCGGTGTCGGCGCAGAGCTGAAAGCGAAATCGACGCGCTACCCTGACTTTGCCGCGGTCCGCGATCATGTGGCAACCGGCCAAGGCCGAGAAATCGGCTTCGGCGCGACCACCGTCATCGTTGAAAACGCGGGCGGAGGAGTGAAATTCGCCGGCCCGCTGCCGGCAGAGATTCAGAATTACACGGCTTACGCTGCCACTATTATGATGACCGGTAGCGCTAATGCGTCCGCGCAAGAATTCCTGCGCTACCTCACATCCCCAGCGGGGAAATCTTTGTTGGTCGCAGCCGGCATCGAATAGAGCGGGCATACAAGCTTGAGTTTGTCCCCTGCATGCGCCACGCCCCAGCGGTGAGTTTTCCGGATAACTCTTTACCGCGGAGACGTAGAGTCCACAGAGGTTTCAGCAGCGTCGCTTGACAAAACCCTGCCAATCGCCCGAATATCAAGACTGACGACTGATTTTTGCGCCAAGGCGAGACCAAAAGGAGATTTAAAGTGGCGAACATCATGATTTCCGCCGACGACCACATTGACTTGGGTTATCTGCCGAGAGATTTGTGGACCGAGCGTCTGCCCCGGGCATTGCGCGAGCGCGCGCCGCATGTCGAGGATCGCGGCGAGAAAGGCGAGTACTGGGTATGCGACGGCGAGACGTGGGCCGACTATCGCGGCGAGCGCTGGTTCGCCAGAACCAATCGAACCCGGTTGGCCCTCGATCGAGGCGGAGTCGGCGAAGCGCACCGGCCGACGACCGCCGAGAAACGGCTCATCGATATGGACCGCGACGGCGTCGAGGCGTCGCTCATGTTCCCGCCGATTATCGCCATGCAAGTGGGCGAGCCCGACCTGCGGAATGCCTGCGTGCAAGCGTATAACGACTGGGCGCTGGAATTCGGCAAGACCGCGCCGAAACGTTTTTTTCCGGTGGCGATGCTCTCGTCCGTCGACGCAGAGGCCGCCAGAGATGAAGTGATCCGGGTGGCGAAGCTGGGATTTCGCGAGGCGAATTTCCTGGTCAACGATGTCACGCTCGAAATGAACCTCAAGCCGTGGGACGTGTTTTGGGACGCGGCCGAGGACGCCGGCATCGTCGTGTCGTATCACGTCGGCGGCAGCACCCAGACCGGAACGGTTAGAGCCACGATCGATGCGGTCAAGCCGGGAGAGCGTCAAGGTGTTTTCGATATGGGGCTCAGCAACGGCGCCACGTCATTTTTCAATCCGTTCGTGAACATGTTCAACTTCGGAACTTTGGAACGTCATCCGAAATTAAAGTTCTGCCTGGCCGAGTCCGCCATCGGCTGGATTCCGTTCGTCGTGCAAGAGATGGATTACCGCTACAGGCGCCAATTCGAGCGCAGAAAGGCCGCGGAAATTCCTCTGAAAGCGATGCCGAGCGAGATCTTCAAGCGCCAGGTCTGGGCGACGTTTCAAACGGACTTGGTGGGCCTGCACCTGGTCCAATTCTTCGGCGACGGCCATATCATGTGGGGCTCGGACTATCCGCACCCCGATAGCACTTGGCCTTTCTCCCAGGAAGTCATCGAGAAGGACTCCGCTCACCTCGATCCGCAGACAAAAAATAAAGTCTATCGCGAGAACGCCGCAGCGCTGTACGGACTTCTGAATTGAAACGTGAATCAGCAAAGCTGAAACTACGCCGAATCATGGAATATTGAATTGATTAAAACGCCTCTAATATATTGAAGGGCTTGAACGGCTTGAACTTTGAACGACTGGAACGAATGGAACTTTCTTCTAATTTAACATACGGGAGGGTTGCTCATGAATAACGTTGAACCTAAAGGCGCCGTGCATTGGATCGATCACTATGTCGTCGGGACCAACAATTTGCCCGGTTGCAGTTATTGGGCGATGCATGCCACTGGGCTTCCAATAAGACCGATCAATGGGCTCACCACCAACATGCGCAAAAAGAATACGCCGATCTTTTGCTTTATGTGGTGGGACGATGAATCCTGCCGTATCGGCGCCTTCCTTCAGCCGGAAAACTACCCGGCGGCGAAGGAACTGGGCAAAGACATGCCGCGTTGCGGCTTTTATGTCAGACCCGAAGATATCGAGCGTCACCTGCGGCGGCTCGAGCAACACAAAATTCCCCACACCGATCCCGTGAAGACCGCCGCCGACGGGGATGAAGGCACGATCGTTTGCTTCGCCGATCCGGACGGCAA
>VBKX01000646.1 GCA_005879435.1 Deltaproteobacteria bacterium | reverse complement strand
ATGGAAAAGGGCATGTGCAGCACGTCTTTCTACAAAAAATGGGGCGATGAGATTTTCAAGATATACGGCGGTGTTTGGAAAAGATGGGGAAGAAAAAAAGTCGTCGCACCCAAACACGGTTGCTGGGAAAATCTCGCCAAGGCACTAAAGCCCTACGGTGTTCTAAAAGAAGACGTGCCGAGCCCGCTCAATGTTTTTCAAACCATGGTGATCAACGCTAAGACCGGCAGCATGCGCTACTCGATGACCCGGCCGCGGCCAGGCGGCGACATGATGGACTTGCGCTGCGAGATGGATTGTCTGGTCGGCATCAGCGCTTGTCCGGAAGGCGGGAGGGGGAAGGATTTGCGGGTGGTGATTTACAAAAACTAAGATCGCGACTGAAGTTCCAGTCGTTCCAAACGTTCCAATAGTTCCAAGGGACCGAGCAACGACTGAAACGATTGGAACTACTGGAACCATTGGAACGGGTTTTATTTATACATCTTATCGATATAGCCGCTCGACTCGAGCTCTTTTAAAAAACTCACGTCGGTAAAATCGCTCGGCTTGGCTTGCCCAGCTTTGGGATTTTTGACTTTTAGTTGGTCCAGGAATATCTGGATGCCCGGTTCGGTTGGGTAGGGCACGCGGCGCGTTAGCTTAACGACGATCTCGTTGTAGGCTTCTTCGACCGGCTTCTCATCCTTGATCGCCAAATACTTTTGCAGGATCTTTTGCGCGCCTTTCGGATTCGTCAGGTTATAGTGAATGGCCTCCACGTAGGCACGCATGAAGCGGCGGATCGTGTCGGGTTTTTTCTTGATATAGTCGCGCGTGACTGCAACGCCGTTCTGCTGCCATTCGACATCGAGTTTGGTGAAGTCGAGCAACGCGCGCAGGCCGATTTCTTTAGCTTTGAGAGTTTCCGGGGCTTGCAGCAGGGTCGCCTGCAGAGCGTTGGTCTGCATGGCCGCGAGGCGCGCGGGTATCGAGCCTGCTTGCACATAGGTCACGTCGTTCTCTTTGACACCGAGTTTGTCCAGGACGGTGACGGCGGCGGCGTTGTCGGCGCTGCCGATACGGCTGACGCCGAACTTCTTGCCTTTCAAGTCCTCGACTCGCTTGATTTGGTCGGTGACAAAAAGAACATAGGGAAACCGATTGATCGCGCCGGCAACCAGAACGGTTCCGGAACCCGCCAAATTGCTGGTGATCACAGCGGAAGCGCCGGTGTGCACGATCGGTGTTTCTCCGGCCACCAGCGCGGTGACGGCAAGCGGCGCGCCGACGAGCAATACCAGCTCAACGTCGAGACCGTTCTTGGCATAATATCCCATATCTTTGGCTGTCCACACGTTCAATTGCGTCGGCGCGATCACCGTGTAAGCGACGCGGAGTTTCTCCATCGGAGTTTGCGCCGCGACGAACGAATGCGACAGCGCAACTAGGAGAGCGACGAGGAATGGAATGGACGTCCGAAACAATCGGTTCATGTTTCTCCTCCGCATGTTAGTTTGCTCGTAAGCTCGGCTTCGCCTCAGTATTTGCCCGTGATCGCCTGGTCGTCTTTCCCCGGCTCGTAGGGACGGGTGTCGCGAGCCAGATCGATTTTCTTCAGCACCTCGTCGGGCGCCTGGGCTTCCTTGGGAAAATCATACGGCGGCAGCGGCTTGGTGGCGTCGAAGATCAGCTTGGTTTCCATCGGTCCCTTCTCCATGCGGTCGTAACCGTAGGCGGTCGGATTCAAATGTGAGCCGATGATGTTGGGAATGATGACCAGATCGCGGTCCGCCTGGAAGCGCATGGCCAGCGCCCAGAGCACTTGCGTCTCGTTGAACACATCGACGTCGTCGTCTACGACAATGATGTGCTTGATATTGGGATCCGTTACGATGGCTGCAAGGGCGGCTTGCTTCGGTTCGCCCTCGGCGCGTTTCTTAACTGAAATGTAGCAATGGGAGCGAGCCGCTCCTGAGATCGGCATGTTGACGCCGGTCGTGCTCGGCACGGCTTCTTGAATGCGCTTGAACAGACTGCCGAGCCGCGGCGCCGCGCCGATGATATTGTGTTCGAAGTGGGCGCTGTGGATGCATTGATAGATGGGATTTTTCCGCATGGTGATCGCGGTGACCTCGATGTAGGGCTGCTCGCCTTCCTTATAATAATAGTGCGGCCACTCGCCGAAGGGGCCTTCGTAATGGCGCTTGTGCGGCGGTACGACCCCTTCGATGACGATCTCGCAACGCGCCGGCACCATCAGACTCACCGTCTCGGCCTTGACGACTTCCAGCGGCTCGCCGAGAAACGCGCCGGCGATTTCCAATTCCATTCCCACGCCGGCCTGCTTACTGACCGCGGCCATGTTTAGCGCCGGATGGTGGCCGATGGCGAGGGCGACTTCCATCGGCTCGTTGTGGTCTTCATATTCGGCGCGGACGTAGTTGCCGTGATTGGCCGGATTGATCATCAAGCCGAGCTGGCGTTTGCCTTGTTTCTGATTGCGGTAGATGCCGACGTTAACAGCGTTGGTGCCGCGCTCTTTGCAAATCAGCGCGGCGGCGTTGATATAGGCGCCGGCGTCGCCCTCGTTGAGGGTGAGAACCGGTAGGAGATCGAGATCGACATCATCGCCC
>VBKX01000645.1:12311-12833 GCA_005879435.1 Deltaproteobacteria bacterium | reverse complement strand
CCGCGGCTATCATTCTTCTCGATATCGATAGAAATAACTATACCTGTCCAGAAGAGGCTCTGTAAGCTTTTAGAGGAACCTGCTCTCGTGACAGCATCACTTACGTTGTAGCTGTTGAATTATAAGAGAATTTCTATGGCTCAAACTATGTCATGAATTTGATGTATAAAGTGGCACTTTATTGCTCATCATCCGTGGTTCGAAGGCGGCCAAACCTAGTCCCGCGAGTGCCTCCCCAACCTTCTTCGGTCGATAAAACTCAATCGCGTTTTTGTAGAGAACATTCGCCGCCTTTGCTTCTCCCAATGTTTCCAGAACCAATGTGTAATCGTCATCTTGATAGGGCCTCGGCGCGCGGGTGGACGGCAGGTCGGTGCCGAACATGAGCGCCCGCGGATTGGCCGCGTAGAGGTCGGTCAGCGCGGAACGGACATCGAAGTCTATTCGTCCGAAGCCGGTGGCCTTCACCCGCACACCTTTTTCCGCCAGTTTGAGCAGCGTTGGGAAACCCGCTTTGGAGAG
>VBKX01000645.1:1386-12242 GCA_005879435.1 Deltaproteobacteria bacterium | reverse complement strand
GTGCCAGCCGACCAGTTCATGAACGCGCCGCGCAAAGTTTTCCAAGTGGTGGATTTCTTCGGAACCGCCGCGCTTGACGTTGAAACGGACGGCACGAACTCCCGCGCCGTTGAGTTCTTGCAACTCCTGATCCGATACGGTCTGCGGCACCTGAGTGACTCCGACAAAGGTCGGGCCAAGGACTTTCAAAGCATGGAATAGATACGATTGATCGAAAGCCTGGAAAGAGCCGGACACGATCGCGCCGCCGCAAAGGTCGACCGCTTTCAAACGCGCTAAATAATCCTCACTGGTAAACGCGTCGGGCATGAATCCTTGATTGGGCACGACGGGAAAGTTTTTGTCGATGATATGAAAGTGGCAATCAAAATACTTTGCGATTGAATTCAACGAATTTCTCCTCTCCAATCTCGCCTAACCGTTATTGCTAAATCGAACGGCGCTGGAAATCCCCTATTTGAAAACAATTCACGGCTTTTGCAAACCTATCAACTAATTCTGCCGGGGTGGCGCCATCCGGAAAATCTGAGTTTCTAAGGTTTCCAGCCCGCTTGGGTCAACTCGCTGTCCGCTTTCTTTGCAAAACTGAAATCGTAGGCGCGCTCGATGGGCACTTCCTTTGTGACTTTGAGGACCTCGCGAACGATGTCGAGATCGTTTTTCTGCGTTTCTTCGTCGACCACGCCATTCGTCGTAAAAGTTCCGATCATGCCGTCATAAGTGCGCGCCGCCAATTGCCTGTCCAATTCGGAAAATTTCATCATCGCATCCATCGCGACCTCGCGGTTCTGCTTGACCAGGCGCAGGGCTTTGAGCAGGGCACGCGTGAATCCGTGCATCAACTTGGGTTTCCCTTTTATGAATTGGTCATTGGTTGCAATGGTGCCCCAGGAATTCTTCACTTCTTTGCCCAGATACAAGATCTCTTTCATGCCTTGATCGAGGGCGGCAAAGCGTTCCTCGGAGCTCAATAAGCCCCCATCCACGACCCCCGTCTGGAGCGCCGCGAGACGCTGGCCCGGCGGCAGGGCGAGAAAGGTCAAATCTTTGTTGGCGTCGAGGCCATACTTAGGCGCAACTTTTTTCAACATGAACGTCGCCACCGCGGCGACTCCGGTCACAGCGATCTTTTTATTTTTGAGTTCTTTAAAAGAGCCATACTGGGGTCGCACCATCAGCCACTGCAACACTTGATCGGTGACCGCCAGAACGGTTTTGAGCGGAGCATTGCCTTGCATGACCGCGACCAAAGCGCTGCTCCCGGAACCGGTGAAATCCATTTCTCCGGCGAGCACGGCTTGAAGGCCGGGGGTGGAGGCCATGACGACGACATTGAGATCGATCCCTTCCTCTTTCATGTAACCCCGCTCCTTGGCGAGCGGAAAGATGATGAACTGAAACGACTTTGACGGCAGGGTGACGTTGACTTTATCGAGGGCAAATGCCGATTTGACGGAAGGCAACAACACGCCGATCAGCAGCGACGCGGTCGTCGACAGGATAATTTTTTTCATCGTTCAGTCCTTCCTGAAAACAATAGATACCGATTAGGCACCGAAACCGATCAGGGCCTACATTACAAAAGGCAATTTTCTAAGTCGAGGGGAAATTTAAGGGCTTACGAGACAGGTTAGTATCCTGACGTTGTCTGTTAGGGATTGAAGATTGCGCCACCATCTAGACTTACCGGCCCTACGCAGCCTTTTTCGTTATTTCAAGCCGCATTCAGCAAACAGGCCGGCATGGTTCTAGCCTGAGCGAGTTTGCTTCCGACGATCAGGCGGCTTTCTCGATAATCTTCGGAGAGCTCGACCGATGGTCCCGTGTTGTATGGGTGCGACCGGATCAGCATTCACGATTCATTCGCTACTGAGCTGAAGAAGAAATTCGGTCTTTAGCAATCCTCCTGCGTAGTTGCTCTTGATGATCGTCGCCCCATTTTCCTAATGCCATGACAATGGGCAGTACGCTGCGGCCAAGCCGGGTTAACGTATATTCAACCTTGGGCGGCAGCTGAGCGTAGATCTTTTTGGATATCAGTCCATGGTCTTCCAGTTGATTCAACTGTACGTTTAACACTCTACGAGTAGCTCTCGGTATCTTTCTTTGTAATTCGCTGGGGCGCTTTAGCCCTTGCGAAATAAAATAAATGAGATGGACTTTCCACTTGCCGTAGAGGACTTCCTTGACGAGATCGAGTCCGCAATTGAGCTCTATTGGAATCTTTCTTTTGTACATAGTCGCCATTCCCAAAACGAAGATGATCGATCGTATCAAATTACGCCATAGGGATTAATTTAGCCCCATTGGATTTCATTTTCCGTTATTGTAAGCCGCCCTCTCCAGCCCGATACTCGATATAGCAAAGAGAAAAGGAGCTATATGGGTACATCCGACAATGAAAATTATGAACACATCTACAAACATCCAAATTGACTCCAACGAACTAGCCGGCAAAAAAGTCTTGGTTACAGGTGGAACAAAAGGCATCGGTGAAGCTATCGTCAAACGCTTGAGGCAAGCCGGTGCAAGGGTTATCACAACGGCCCGCTCGATGCCCGATGACCTTCAGTCGCCAGACCTGTTCATCCAGGCTAACATCGGTACGCCCGATGGGGTCCAAACGGTCGTCGAGCAGGTGCTCGCTCGTTTCGGCGGCTTGGACATCCTGGTCAATAACGTCGGTGGGTCTTCTGCGCCGAGCGGCGGAGCACTCGTCCTCAGCGATGATGATTGGCAGCAAGCATTCAATGACAATTTATTCGCCGCCGTCCGCTTAGATCGAGCGTTTCTGCCCAAGATGCTGGAACAGCATTCGGGGGTCATCATCCACATTTCGTCTATCCAGCGAACCCTTCCGCTTCACGATGCGACCTTGGCCTATGCAGCAGCCAAAGCGGCACTGACTAACTACAGCAAAGGACTTTCAAATCAGGTTGCGCCCAGGGGAGTTCGCGTCAACACGATTGCGCCTGGTTTCATCGAGACGACGGCAGCTGAGGGACTCATCGCGAGATTGGCGGAGACCGCCGGGACCGACCTTGATACTGCTCGGCAAGGACTGATGGACTCACTCGGAGGTATTCCAATGGGACGACCCGGTCGCCCCGAAGAGGTTGCTGAGCTTGTCGCTTTCCTAGTATCCGACCGCGCTTCCTATATCACCGGCACTGAATATGTCATTGACGGAGGGACGATGAGAAGAAATACTCACTTCCTGGCGGTAACTCACCTGGAAAACCTCTGAGCGGCCCGCGCTCGTGCCTTAACAGCCTCCTCTGCGCGGTCCCTCCAGGGTGCGTTCGTCTCCAGTGACCTGAGAAGCTTGCTGGATATTGCCGCTATCTCGTCAACGGCAGCATCGAAGGCAGCTTCGTTGGCTTTCGATGGCTTGTTGAAGCCGCTGACTTTTCTTACGAATTGTAACGAGGCCGCGCGAATCTCTTCATCGGTCACAGGCGGTTGGAAGTTGAAAAGCGTTTTGATGCTTCTACACACAACGTTTACCTCGATTTCTAAGAGCCACCTGACTACGAGGCGCTGCCGGTAGCTTAACAGCTTGGATTTCTAACCAAAGATTATCATGACAACCATGGCTGATTCCAAGCGAAGGATGGAGAGTTTTGCCTGAGTCCATGCCTGAGGGGCTTTCCCTATTTCAAAGCGACATTCAGCAACCAGGCTAACCGAATCCCGGCCTGAGCAAGCCTGGCTCGGACAATCGGGCGGGATTTCTCGACATAATCGTCGGAAAGCTCGACCGAGGGTCCGGTGTTGTATGCATGCGACCTGACCAGCGTTAAAGATTCATTGGTCCATTGTGTGAGGTCGCCGGCCTGCCATTTGAGGCGCTCTTCGTCGGTGAGATTCGCGGTAAGCCGCTTGGCGACTTCCTCGTCGGTCCCGGTTTCCATCTCCACCAGGTTTGTGTCCCAAAAGAAGTGAAGATTCGTCGTCGCGCCTTTGTAAGACACACGAATACCGGTCCCGCCGGCATCCTTGGTTCGACCGGCATGAAGCGGTTGGTGCATGTCGCCCACCAGATGGGCGACGTAGTAAAGCGCGAGTCTCCTCGTCATGATCGGCGCGTTTTTATCGGCGACGACTGCTGAAAACCATTTGAGAGCTTCAACCATGCAGTTCAGTTCCGGGCAGTCGCGTGCTTGATCGTAGCCAGTGGCGTTTTCGGGAATACTGACGTAGTGGAGGGGATCGAAATCTCGTATGCTTCGCCCCTCGTGATCTGGCCAAATGGCTGCCTCCGCCAACGTCATGCTTCCGGGAAGGATCTTTTCGATTTCCTTGCGCGCCTCCGCGGTGAGATTCGCCTGAGCGATCAAACCGACGATGCGATGGCCTTTGTCGAACCAAGAAAAAGCCGGCGTAAGTGTCAGCAGATGAAAGACGAAAAATGTCGAGAGGAAAGTAGCAGTCAGCGAAACGAGCGACGTTGGCATTACGAGATTTCTACGCTGACGAAGGCAGGTTGTCGAGATCCGCGCCTCGGATATAGAGGGGCCGCGTGTTTAGTTTCGACGTTGTGCTTTTCTGTTCCCGATTTCCAAGCGCAGGGGCAGCGGATCGACGAATCCCGAGTTGCGCGCGCAATTGCCGGAGTCGCGATCTAAATTGCGACTCGCAATTTTATTCCCTTCGCGGGATAAGCGTCGGGTCCGTAGTCATCAGTTCGTATACATCGGCTTTCGATCGCGCAGCGCCACCACCCGCTAGCGATGCGGTAGATGACCCAGACCCCGGCCGCCAAGAAAACCATCACGGCAAGCGGGATGCCCACGAAAGTAACGAACATCATCGCGCCGATCACGCACCACAGGAACGCAAACCAAAACGTTCGAATCTGCCAGCGAAAGTGTGACTCGAGGAAGGTACCTCTTGCCTCTCCCCGCTTCACGTAGTTGATGACGACGGCAATGATCGAGGGCACACCAAAAACGAAGGCGCCAATAATGGTCGCGGCGGTCGTTATGCCGATGAGAAGACTCAGGGCGTGCAGGGCATAGACCAGGTGTACGACGGTGACGAGGGATGGTGCCGGTTCGGCGGGGACTTCGGTTTTCTCGGACATGGCCGTTGCCGCCTTAGCGAATCACACTAACATCCTGATCAACGATTGCCTCTATTTCAAGTCCATGAGCCGCCAGCTCTGCAGCCTCTAACGGCTCGATCGCCGTTAGTCTCTGTGACGCGGCAAAACAGAGTTAACGCCCCACCACCAACGCGTCCACCGCGAAGGCGCCTTGGCCCTGCGGTAGCACCACGACGGGATTCAAATCCAATTCGGCGATGTCGTCGCGCAAATCGAAGGCAAGCCAAGACAGGCGCGCGGCCATGTCGGCGAGGGCGTCGATATCGGCGGGTGGGGCGCCGCGCACGCCGGTGAAAACTTTTGCGCCTTTGAGACTTTCGAGGGCGCGACGCGCTTCGGCAGTGCTGAACGGCGGAATACGAATCGCCACTTCGGCGAGAATTTCGACAAACACGCCGCCAAGGCCCATGACCAAGGTCGGTCCGAGCTGCTCGTCGCGCGAGATACCGAGCAAGCATTCGACGCCTTTGATCTGCTGCTGAACGAGAACGCCTTCGATGTTCGCATTGGGTTTCTTGGCACGAACACTGGCAAGAATATCCTCATAAGCCATTTGTACCGTCTCCCGATCAGCCACACCGATGCGGAGCGCGCCGAACTCGGTTTTGTGCGGGATGTCGACGGACGCGACTTTGAGCACGCACGGGTAGCCAAGTTTCTCCGCGGCGGCGACGGCTTCGCTCGCAGATCGCGCGATCAAAGCCGGTGCCATGGAAATTCCATAAACTTGCACCAGATCATCCGTCGCCTGATGTGACAGGATTCCCTTACCGACTTGCCGCTTAACTGGCGCGGCCTCTGATCGTGTCACAGGCAGAAAGCGGCCGATGGCGCGATCGCGCTCGTTTTTGCGCAGGCGGCTTATGGCGCGGATCGATTTGCGATAATCGCCTGTGAATGTCAAGCCGAGACTATTCAACTTGTCATACCACACTTGAGCAGGCGGCTCGGTGGCGCGGGTGAGGATGAAAACGCGCTTATCGTTGGCTTTGCTCAAGTCGGAAATCTGCTGATAGAGTTTCTCCGACGGCAGCGTGACGGCTTCGGGCAAATTCAATCGTACACCGAGCATGTCGATCTTCGGTTCCTCGAAAAACTTCTGCAAGCAGCGATCGAACGCTTCCGGTTTCATGCGTTGGAGGTCTTCGACGTCGAGCGGATTGCCGAGCAAAGTTGGTTTGTCCAACGCTTCGACCATTACTTTTTGCGTCTCGGCGCTGAGCTCGGGCACTGTCACGCCCTCTTGCTCGGCAATGTCGCAGAGCAGCGTGCAATCGCCGCCGAAGATCGTCACCAAACCGACACCGCGGTCATGTTTATCCGGCCGCAGCTTGGCGCCGGCAAACAGCGCCGTGGTATCGATCAAATCGTCGAGGTCGTTGACGATGACCGCGCCGTGCTGTTCGAAGAACGCATCCCAAGCGGCAGCGGAGCCGGCGAGCTGGCCGGTGTGGGCGATGACGTTGCGCTTGGCGCGCTCGGTGCGTCCCGCGCGTAGGATCAGCACGCTCTTGCCGTTGCCGATCGCGCGATCGAGCGCGACGGCAAATCGTTCGGGCTCTTTCGGCGCCGCTTCGAAGTAGGTCGCGATGACGTCGATCTCCGGGCACTCAGCTTGATAGGCCAAGTAGTCGGCGGAGTTGAGCACGATCTCGTTGCCGCCGCTGGCGCAGACATGAAAACCCAAGCCCCGTTTGACCCCGAAGTTCATCAGCAGATTCATCATGCCGCTGCTTTGAAAAATGCAGCCGATGTTGCCGGCGCGGATATTCTTTGGCAGCTCGCCGCCCCATATGCCGAGCTTGGAACGCAGCGCGACAAATCCCATGCAGTTGGGGCCGAGCAGTTTCAGATTCGCCGCCTTGGCTGCGGCGGTGACTTGCTGCTGCAGTTTTTTACCAGCATCGCCGCCTTCGGCAAAACCATCGGCGAAGATGACACCGGCCTTCACGCCTTTCTTGCCGACCTCTTCGACAACCGAAAGCACGGTTTGCGTATTGACCGCGATGACCGCGAGCGCGATTTCTCCAGGAACGTCGGCGATGCTGGGATACGCTTTCAAACCGAAAACTTCCGGGCGCCCCGGATTGATCGGCACGATGTTGGCGGTGTCGAAGCCGAAATTTTGCAAGTTCTTGAAGACATTGACTGCATAGTGATTACGCTCGCTGGCGCCGATAATGGCAAGACGATCCGCTTCGAAGAGTGCAGCGAGAGGTTGATTGCTGGACACGGAAGCCTCCTGAGACAAAAGCACAGTTCTCGAACTCAATTTTGACTTATCGCAGTCGGAAAAAGTTGTCCAATCGAGAGGGAAATGAAGTGATGGAGTATTGAAGTCGTGCAACTATAGGTTTCGCTATGCTCAACCCATCCTAGGAAACCGACGAGCGGTTAAAGACTTTATTCTGAACGAAACCGCACAGTGGTGAGCCAGCCTCCCCTGAGCGAAGTCGAAGGGAACCATGAACGATGTTTTCACCTAGGCTGGCGAGCGCGGAGGATCTTGTCTTTCAAGAGCGATTCCTCGGCCGCGGCCCGGCATGACATTTCAACTCCCACTGAAACAGCGATGGTTCTACGCGGGCAGGAGTAGACTGACGATTCTCTTCACGTCATCGACGGATTCCAAATTCTGCACAGCCGCAATCAACTCTTCAGCTTGCTTCTCTGGAATAACTAGTTTGGCGTTGCTGCGAAATTTTTCTACGACTTCGTCTTCTGTCATGGGATTGCGTGGATCGCCTTTGGCAATTTTCGCCGTGTGGCTTAAGCGCGTGCCGTCTTTCAGTTCGACGGCGACGGGGCAGTAGGGGCCGGGCTCGGGAATGGTTTCGTCGCATATCACTTTAACTTTCTGCAGCGCCTCTTGAACTTGCGACTGATTGACTTTCTCATCCGTAAACGTCGTCAGTTCCAGTTTGCCGTCTAAGATGCACATCGCGACGACGTAGTTGATGGCAAATTTACCGCGCAGTCCGGTTTTGACTTCGGCGGCGTAGTGGCGCTGGTAGCGCAGGGGAGGAATATTGACTTCGATCTTCGCAACGCTGGCAAAATCGATCTTGTGCGCGCGTTTCAAGTAAAGCGACGCATCGGCGGCGAGGAACTGCGGCGCGCTGCACGGGTGCCATTTGAGGCCCAAGCCGGGCGATTCCAGAAAATACGGCTTGCCGATGTTTTCGATCATTTTTTCGTAATTGCAGGTGTCGGAACCGAAGAAAGTGTCGCAAAAACCGCGCGGCGCTTCGAGGATCGCCGCGTCGGCCGTGAAGCCTGCGTTGGCGAGCAGCGCGGCTTCGGCGCCGTTGCGCGCGGAGTTGCCGGCGTGAAACGGCTTCACCATGGATCCTTGCTGGCGATGGATGCCACCGGCGGCCGACGCGGCGATGCCGAATGCGGCCTTCAATTTTGCGGCGTCCAGTTTCAGTAATCTCGCGCATGCGACGGCGGCGCCCAGGCTGCCGAACACGGGCGTGCTGTGGAAGCCGCGGTCTTGCATGTTCGGCGAGTTGGCGGCGACCTTGCAGATGACTTCGATGGCCAGCACGTAAGCCTCGAGCAGTTCTTTACCCGTCGTTCGGGTACTTTCGGCCAGCGGCAACGCCGCGCCGATAATCATGCTGGACGGGTGGCCGACGTGGATGAACGGCTCCCAGTCGTCATAGTCGAGCGCATGAGCAAAAAGGCCATTGGCGAACGCTGCCGTCGACACCGATGCTTTTGATCGCGTGCCCCAGATCGAAGCTTCTTTCGAAGAACCGAGGCGACGGCAGTAATCTAGAGCGATTGCCGACGCCGGTTGATCGGCGCCGGCGAGAGCTACGCCGAGCGTGTCAAGGATATGCAATTTCGCGTTGGCGCGGGTTTGTTCCGGAATCGTGGCGAAATCACTTTCAGTCACAAACCGAGCCATTGTATCGGTGACGGGCGGCGGTGTTGCCATCTTGTGCTCCTTTAAAATGGGATATATGAAAGCTCCATTATCCGAAGAAGAAGGCACTAGGCAACAGGGAAGTGCGAGAGGCTTGAGGCGGGAGGCGATAGTTAAGAGCGCCGAGCGTTCAAAACGTTCAAGCCGTTCAACCGCTACGCTCAGTTCAAATCGTTTAAACCAAGACAGGCGTTAGACACGAAGCGTGAGGAAGAACTAAAACTAAAAAATAGGAGATAAGGATGAAAGGTTGTTTGGACGGCATCAGAGTTTTGGAGTTGGGCAATTTTATTTCCGGGCCGTACGGCGCGATGTTGCTGGCGGATCTTGGCGCGGAAGTTATCAAAATAGAAAATCCCAAGGGCGGCGATCCTTTTCGTGGCTGGGATTTTGGCGGCGATCAGCCGAATTTCTGGGCTTACAACCGCGGCAAGAAGAGCGTGACTCTCAATTTGCAAACACCCGAAGGAAAAGAAGTCTTTTACGGCTTGGTCAAACAGGCCGACGTCGTGATGGATAACTACCGCCCGGGCGTCACGAAGAAGCTCGGGATCGATTTCGAATCGCTGCGCGAGATCAACGAACGAATCGTTTGCTGCTCCATTACCGGCACCGGACCGACCGGACCTTACGTCAGACGTCCGGCTTACGACACCGTGGGCCAAGGCATGGGCGGCATGATGAGCGTCTTGATGGATCCGAAAAATCCCAAGCCCGTCGGCCCGGCCTATTCAGACTGTCTGAGCGGCATGTTCTCGGCGCTGGGAGTTTTGGGCGCGCTAATGGCCCGCAATCGAACCGGCAAAGGCCAGCAAGTCGACGCCACGATGGTCGGCTCGATTCTCGCGTTTTTGAATGCGCCGGCGACGGAAACCCTGGCGCACGGGCGTGTGCCCGGTCCGTACACACGGCCGCGCCAGTCGCAGACCTATGCGTTTGCGTGTGCTGACGGCGCCATGCTGGCGATTCACCTGTCCTCGCCGCAAAAATTCTGGGAAGGATTGTGCAAATCGGTCGAGCATCCGGAGTTGATCGAAGACCCACGCTTCAACACGCGACCGAACCGGCGCACCAATTACGACGAGCTCAATAAAACGTTCGCAGTGTTTTTTAAAGCACAGCCTCGTTCCGTGTGGATCGAGAAGCTGGAGGCCAACGCTGTGCCGCACACGCCGGTTTACAATCTGAAAGAAGTGTTCGACGATCCGCAGGTTCAGCATATGGGGATGCAGATCGCGATCGAGCGCAAAGACAAACCGACGATTCGCACGGTAAAGTTTCCAATAAGCTATAGCGAGACTCCGTCGGATCACCCCGCGCCTCCGCCGGAGCTCGGTGAAAACAACGCAGAGTTTTTGACCGCCCTCGGATACGACGAGAAAAAGATCGCGGAGTTCAAGGAAAAGGGCATCATCTGATTCTTATATGAAGAGACTGTGTCGCAATGTCATCCTGAGGCGATAGCCGAAGGGTCTCGTCTTCGTGTGTGACTGAATATGCGAGATGCTTCGCTACCGTCAGCATGACAACTAAGGGATTTTTCTCATTACGAACACAGTCTCGAAGGCGCGAAGAAAGCTAAGCAAAAAAGCGGAGACGAAAATGAACGGTTGTCTGGACGGCATTAGAGTTTTGGAATTGGGCAATTTTATCTCGGGACCCTACGGTGCGATGTTGCTCGCCGACATGGGAGCTGAAGTGATCAAAATCGAAAATCCCAAAGGCGGCGATCCGTTTCGCGGATGGGACTTGGGCGGTGATCAGCCGAATTTCTAGGCGTATAATCGCGGCAAGAGAAGCATCACGCTCAATCTG
>VBKX01000645.1:0-1344 GCA_005879435.1 Deltaproteobacteria bacterium | reverse complement strand
CGTGATGAAGAAGCTAGGCATCGACTACGACACCGTGAGCACGACGAATCCGGGAGTCATTTATCTCTCAGTCACCGGTACGGGTCCAACGGGACCGTATGTGAAACGGCCGGCATACGACACCGTCGGTCAGGGGCTTGGCGGCATGTTAAGCTTGTTGATGGACGCGAAGAATCCGCGTCCCATCGGTCCCAACTATGCAGACAGCTTGAGCGGCATGTTTGCCTGTATCGGCGTCCTCGGAGCGCTCGCCGCGCGAGCGAAAACCGGCAAGGGTCAGCAAGTGGACACAACGATGGCCGGCTCTACGCTCGCTTTTCTGATCGTACCGGCGACTACTGCGCTTGCCACGGGGAAAATCCCGGGCCCGTACACCCGGCCGATGCAGTCACAGACTTATGCGTTCAGTGGCTCCGACGGTCTGCCATTCGCAATCCATCTCTCGTCGCCGCAGAAATTCTGGGAAGGTTTGTGTAAAGCTGCCGGTCATCCTGAAGTCATCGACGATCCGCGCTTCAATACAAGACCAAATCGCCGGAAAAACTATTCGGAGCTGAGCCGAGTTTTCGCGGAGTTCTTCAAAGAGAAGTCCCGAGCCCATTGGATGGAACAGTTGGAGGCCAACGACGTGCCGCACACGCCGGTTTACAATTTGCTCGAGGTCTTCGAAGACCCCCAGATCAAACATATGGGCTTGGAGATCAAGATCGAGCGTAAGGATAAGCCGACGATCCGCACGGTGGCATTTCCGAACGAATACCGGGACACGAAAAATCCCCATCCGCTGCCGCCGCCGGAGCTCGGCGAGCACAACGCGGAATATCTGAAACCGCTCGGCTATGACGCTGCAAAGCTTGCGGAGTTTAAAGAGAAGGGAATTATCTAACTCGGTCGAGTGTTAAAAATCGTAGCCCATGGCTGGGTCTGATTACGCTGAGTTACTCGTTTCCTAATTCTCTTTTGAGAAAATTCGAAACCAAACCCCACGCCTGTTCCGCAAGCCCCGGATCGTAACATTCGCCGTCGGCCATGGCGAAGCCGTGGCCGGCGCGATGGAAGAAGTGCCAGTCCAATGGCTGGCCGTTGGCTTGAAAGCTCGCCATCAGGCGCTGCTGCACGGCAACACTGGCGACGTGATCTTTGGCGCCGAAGAAAATTTGCGACGGACACTTGAAGTCTTTCACCGCATCGTTGGGATGGCGCGGTCGTAACGGACTAGGTCCTTCGTCGCGGACGGACGGATAATAGCCGACGAAGCCGCGCACGCTCGGCGTTGCCGCGACGAAGTGGATGCCGATGCGCCCGCCCATGCAATAACCGACCACAGCGCAACGCTTGCCGTCG
>VBKX01000120.1 GCA_005879435.1 Deltaproteobacteria bacterium | reverse complement strand
CCGCGCAGCCGTTACAGTCTTTTGATTCCGCCGATTCTCCAGTGTCTGATCTACGGTTACGTCGCGACCTACGATTTGAACGACGTGCCCTACGCGGTCTTGGATCAAGATCATAGCGCGGCGTCGCAAAAATTTCTTGCAGCGTTGGACGGCTCCGGCGTGTTTCGCCGCGTGGCTAATCTTAACCGGTCAGTGGATGTGAAAACTACCATCAATGAACGGCGCGCCTTGTTAGTGGTACAGATCCAGCCGGATTTCGAACGCCGGCTCCTCTCCGGTCGCCAGGCGGACGTGCAGGTGATCGCCGACGGCAGGAACTCCAACACAGCCGGGACCGCGATGGGATACATCGGAGAAATCGTCGAGTCGTTCAACGCCAGTTGGCGCAAGGAGCAGGGCGAGCCCAACCCGCCGATCCGGCTCACCACGCGCGCTTGGTATAATCCAAACTTGGAAACCCGCTGGCATATGATTCCGGCTTTGATCGGCACTCTGACGTTTATTCAGACCCTGCTGCTGACTGGGTTGTCCGTGGCGCGCGAGCGCGAGCAGGGAACGTTCGATCAGTTGCTGGTTACGCCGTTCCGTCCGGTCGAAATTATGGCGGGAAAGGCGCTGCCGGCGATATTCGTCGGAATCGTTCAGGCGACGATGGTCTTGCTCGTGGCGCAGCTTTGGTTTCGTATCCCGTTCGCCGGGTCATTTATAACGCTCTACGCAGGTTTGATCGTATTTCTGCTCGCCGCCGTCGGCATGGGTTTGCTGCTGTCGTCGGTGGCGGCTACCATGCAGCAGGCGATGCTGTTCTCGTTTCTGTTGATGATGCCCTTCGCTTTGTTATCGGGGCTCACCACGCCGGTCAGCAGCATGCCTACGGCGCTCCAGTATGCGACTCTGATCAATCCGCTGCGCTACGCGATCGATATGGCGCATCGAGTGTATCTTGAAGGAGTTGGTTTGGATCTATTGTTTCCGCAGCTATGGCCGTTGGCAATTATTGCTTTTGCAACATTGAGCGGAGCGTCTTGGATGTTTCGCCATCGGCTGACGTAGACCCGCGGAGCTCTTAAAGAAAAAGGAAAGAGAAATGATGCGTAATACGATGATGCAAAGATATGGAGGGATTGCCGGGATCATTCTAATTAGCTCCGGTTGCGCGGTTGGTCCGAACTACCAACGGCCTGATACCGCCGCGCCGGCAACGTGGCAGGAAGGTCAACAGAACGGCGTTGACGTGCAGGCGGCTGACTTGGCCCACTGGTGGAAAGCATTCAACGACCCTTTGCTCGATTCGCTGGTCGAACGCGCTGTGAAGTCGAATCTGGATCTGCGCGTCGCCGAAGCGCGCGTGCGCGAGGAGCGCGCCGCGCTGGCCGCGACCGCTTCGGGACTCTGGCCAACTTTGGACGCGTCGGGTTCCTACACCCGGAGCCGCGCGAGCCGGAACGCGTTGTTGTTTGGTGGCAGCAGCGGGGGCGGCGGCGCAACTTTCTCCGGCGGCCTCGTTCTGGAGCATGATCTCTTTCAGAACGGCTTTGATGCCAATTGGGAAGTCGACATATTCGGCGGCACCCGCCGGAGCGTGGAAGCGGCCGAAGCGACGCTCGAGGCTACTGTGGAACAACGCCGCAGTGTGCTGGTCACGCTGCTCGGCGACGTAGCGAAAAATTATATCGATCTGCGCGGTTTTCAGCGGCGGCTCGCCGTCGCTGAGGCGAATCTGAAAGCCCAGCAGGAGACTCTAGAACTGACCAAGGTCCGATTTGACGCGGGACTCGCCAGTGATTTCGACGTGGCGCAAGCGGAGGGGCAGGTCAAAACCACGGAAGCGCAGATCCCCACGTTACAGACGGCCATAAAACAAACGGGTTATGCCATCGACGTCTTGCTCGGGTCGCAGCCGGGATCGTCCCGGGACGAGCTAGCCAAGAGCGCGGCGGTCCCTGCGCTTCCGCCGGAGGCGCATGTCGGTTTACCTGTCGATCTATTGAGGCGGCGGCCGGACATTCGCAGCGCCGAGCGGCAACTAGCGGCAGCCACAGCCCAAGTAGGTGCAGCCACAGCGGACCTCTATCCCAAGTTTTCCCTGACCGGCAACATCGGTCTGCAAAGCATCAGCGCGAGCGATTGGTTTACAGGACGGAGTCGTTTCTGGTCGATCGGCCCGACGATCACCTGGCCGGTTTTCGATGCCGGCAGGATCCGCGCGAATATCGAAGTGCGCAATGCGCAGCAGGAGCAGGTGCTCAGGCTTTACGAGAAATCGGTATTGACGGCGTTTCAAGACGTCGAAAATGCACTGGTCAATTATGGCAATGAGCAAATCAGGTATCGCTCGTTGCTCGAGGCGACGGCTGCCAATCGCCGCGCCGTGCAGCTCGCCAATGATTTGTATACACAGGGATTGGTGCCCTTTCTCAATGTTCTCGACGCTCAGCGGACGCTTTATGCATCGGAAAGCGATCTCGCGCAGAGCGAAGCCGGGATGGCATCCAATTTGGTCTCGCTGTACAAGGCCTTGGGCGGTGGCTGGGAAACCAATTGACTCATTTCTTGTGCCTAGCGCGCGGATATTTGCAATAACGCTTCGCATCAACGGGGCAGC
>VBKX01000116.1:3417-8157 GCA_005879435.1 Deltaproteobacteria bacterium | reverse complement strand
AGCAGCGCCAGCTGCTCCGCTTCGGCGCCGCTGCGCCCAACCAGTTCGGCAAAGTTTACGTCGTGCCGTCGGCCGTGCCTCAAGACCGGAGCGCCGCCCTCGAGGCAGCGCTGACCAAAACTTTTGTCGATAAGGAATTCTTAGCCGACGCGGACAAGGGAAAGCTCGAAATCGCCCCAGTGTCGGCGCAGCAGGTGCAAAAACTAGTGACGGATTTTCTAGTTTTGTCGCCCGACCTCAAGGCGAAACTGCGCAAAATGTTGAAACCGTAAATTTAAGACCAAAAAGTGCTATTCATCCGATCCGGTTTTGACAAGGTTGAACATGCAGTGATAGCTAATCAGATAGGCATTGAACCGGCTTACAAAAGGAACTTTACATGGGCTTATTAGACGGGAAAGTAGTAATCGTGACGGGTGGCGGGCATGGTATTGGTCGAGCCTATTGTTTAGGGATTGCGCGAGAGGGTGGAACGGCGGTCGTCGCCGACATCGATGAGAAGGCGGCGGACGGCGTCGCCAAAGCGATCAAGGACGGCGGCGGTAAGTCGCTGGCGACGAAAGTGGACGTGGCGAATTTTTTCAGCTGCCAGGAGATGGCACAGAAAACGCTCGATGCTCACGGCAAGATCGATGGATTGGTCAATAACGCCGCTATTTTTATGAGCGTGCCGGCGGAAAAAGGCAGTTGGCAAGAGATCACCGAAGAAGCCTGGGACCGGATCATGGCGGTCAATGTCAAGGGCCTGTGGTTGAGCAGTCGCGCCGTGGTGCCTGCGATGCAACAGCGCAAACAAGGCAGCGTGGTCAATATTTCCTCGAACATGGCGTTTAACGGCGGTTTGACGATGATGCACTACGTCACGTCCAAGGCTGCCGTGGTTGGGTTTAGCCGTGTCCTGGCCCGTGAGCTCGGTCCGGATAACATTCGAGTGAATACTTTGGCGCCCGGCGCGACGATGAGCGAAGAGAAAGCGACGGAGAGCGCGCTCAAGAATTACGAGCGCTCGGCTTCGACCAGAATTCTTAAACGGATCGAGCAGCCCGAAGATTTGGTTGGCACCGCTCTCTATCTGTTATCCGATTTAAGCACCTTTGTGACGGGACAGACGATATTGGTGAATGGCGGCGCGGTGCTTCATTAAACAGGCAATAGGCAAGAGGCATTAGGCAACAGTTGGGATCTAAGTCATTGGCATTCCGACAATCCAAAATTCATAGGGAGATAAAGCTATGGGTTGGGTAGACGCAGATGCTCATGTAGTTGAAAGTCCACGAACGTGGGATTACCTCTTGCCTTCGGAACAAAAGTTTCGGCCGATGTTATTCAAGCCGGAGGATGACAACCAAAAGGCGCACTGGGTTATCGACGGCAAGATCCGCGGATTGTTTCGCTTCACTTTCAGCAAGGAAGATCTCGACAAGAAATCCGCGGCGATCGGTCGGGACGTGAGCACGACAATGGCCGCGCGCGATCTGGCCGACGTCGCCGCGCGGGTCAGACATATGGACGAGCTTGGGATTGACATTCAGGTTCTCTATCCGAGTATCTTTCTCGATCAGTGTACGGAGCGGCCGGATACGGACGTCGCGCTCTGCGGCGCATATAATCGTTGGCTCGCTGATGTCTGGAAGGAGAGCGAAGGTCGCTTGCGTTGGATGGCAACTCTTCCTTTGTTGAGCATGGCCGATGCGCTGGATCAACTAAAGTTCGCCAAGGAGAACGGCGCGTGTGGGATTTTTATGCGCCCGCTGGAAGGAAGCCGGCAGGTTACCGATCCTTATTTCTTCCCCATGTATGAAGAAGCGCAGAAGAGCGACTTTTGCATCGGACTGCATCAATCCAACGGCAGCGCGGCCGCGGTGGACATGATGGTCAACCCAGACGGCAGCCGCGACTTTTTCAACCAATATCGGATTTTCAACGTCGGCGCGTTGTTCCGGATCATTAACTGCGGCATTCCCAAGCTGTTTCCCAGACTTCGTTTCGGTTTTATCGAAACGGCAGCGTCATGGGTGCCATGGGTCATTTACGAGCTACGCCGACGCATGGAGACAGTCGACAACAAATTGCTAGATGATTTGCTGGAACGCTGCGGGATTTTCGTGACGTGCCAGATAGGCGACGATGTGCCGTATCTGATCCAAAGCTGCATGGGCGAAAATACTTTGATGATCGGCACCGATTACGGCCACGCCGATGCTTCTACGGAATTAGATGCGCTGACGACCTTGAAAAACGGCGGTGGCATTTCCGCCGGACAACACAAGAAGATCGTCGAGAACAATCCCCGGGCGTTTTACGGGCTGGTGTAAGTCTAATAATCATCGGTAGCTTTGAAAAAGGACCGCCGGATGGATGGCAATTAAGAAAATAGGCGGGACAAAGCAAAAAAGGGGACATTTTGAATTTAGCCTGTGGCTCTCACCTTTTATATAGCTGCTTGATAAATCCCGACGCTTCCAGTTCCTGCACCACGCTCAGATCGACAAAACTTTTCGGATCCGCCGTTGCGGCTTTCGGCGTGCGCGGCGCGATGTCGTCGAGCAGAGTTTTCACACCTTCAGCATTCGGGTACGGAATTTCTGGAAATGCCCCGTTGTAGGCGCGATAGGCGCGCTCCAAGCCTTCGGGATCGGTAGTTTTGAGATTCTTACCGATCAGCGCTTTGGTTTCTTCTTTATTGGTTTTGATGAAATGCAGCGCTTCGGTGAAGGCGCGCACGACTTTGGCGACGAAAGGTCGTCTTTCGCGGACGGTCTTTTCGCGCGTCACCACGGCGTTGACGTGGTACGGAATCTTTAACGTGCCGATGTCGAACAGATCGCGGAAGCCCATTTTCTCAGCTTCTTTGACCAACGGCTCGCCGAGCAACGTGAATTGCGTCAGGTTGCGCGCTAGGGCAGCGAGGCGCTGCGGGTTTTCACCGGTGGCGATGATCTTGGTTTCTTTTTCTGGATCGACGCCTAAACGGCGCAGCGCCAAACGGAGGGTCATGTCGGATGTGGTGCCCAGGCGATTGACGCCGCCGATTTTGCCCTTCAATTGCTCGACCGTCGTGATGTCGCCAAGCGATACGATGTGATCGATAAACAGCGGCAAGTTGGTCGAGACCATCACGGTATCCGCGCCCGCCAGGCGCGAGGTTACCAGCGTGGCAGACGGTGCGATGATAAAATCCACTTCGCCGGTGAGCAGGGCTTGGATCACGATGGTGCTTGCGCTGATCGCGATCACTTCGGCGTTCAGACCATTTTTCTTGAAAAAACCTTTTTGATCGGCGACCCAGATCGGCGTGTTCGAGGGCGTGCTTCCAGCCCAGGCGATGCGCATGCGTTCCTGGGCGACGCTGGGTTTCGAAACGCATAGTAGGATTAGTACGACCAGCAGGTGAAGCAGATTTGTCATAGCCTTTGTTCCTTCATGCGATCGCCAATCGTGAAACAAGAAGGGACGATATATAGCGCCGCTCCGAATGGGCTGTCAATCCGATCGCCTAATGTCGGGGCGCGGACGTTTGGCATCGCGCTTTGATCGTGATTATCATCGGTGCAATCGCAACCAAGAGGGTTCGGGGTGGCGCTATGGGAGCAAAGAAGGTCGTATTCATCTTATTGGCGGGCGTCATCATGGTTGGCCTCAAGCCGCATTGGCTTGAAGCCGCTGAGGCCGGCACCGAGTGGCAGCGAACTCTCACCGCGGCCAAGAAGGAAGGCAAAGTTGTCATCGGCGCGCCGCCGGGAAACGACTTTAGGAATGAGGTTCAGGCGGTGCTCAAAAAACGCTTCGATCTCGACAGTGAATTTATTCAGGCGCCGGGACCGAATCTCATGAGTAAGATTGTCGCGGAAAAGCAAGCGGGCGCGGTTTCCGTCGATGCCTTATTTATTCGAGCCGCTGACGGCGGCGATGATCTTGCCTGAAGTAAGTGACCCGGCGAAATGGTTCGGCGGTCACCTGTGGGCGGACAATCAGACGGCGAAAAACTTGCTCTATAGCTTTGTCGCGCAGGTGACGCCGTCGCTCTATTACAACACGCAACTGGTCAAGCCGCAGGAGGTGCGGAGCTATAACGATCTGCTCGATCCCAAATGGAAAGGAAAAATCGGCTTGCGCGATCCGCGGGTGCCGGGCGGCGGCCTTGCCATGTGGGCGTTTCTGCTGGACATGAAGGGTGAAGAATATATCAAAAAGCTCGCGCAGCAGGACATGTTCGTCGGCCGCAATGCGCGCCAGATCGCCGACGCGCTGGCGAAAGGAAATCTCGCGTTGACCATCGGCGTGGGCTATCGGGATTTCGACGCATTTTTGGATGCGAACCTGCCGGTCAAACATTTGACGACGCTGAAAGAAGGAACTTACGTGAGCGGCGGCAACGGCATCGTCGGTGTCATTAGGGGCGCGCCGCATCCGAACGCGGCGAAAGTTTTTTTCAATTGGTTGCTCAGCCGGGAAGGTCAGGAACTGCATGGAAAAACCGCCCAACAACCGACGCGGCGCTTAGACGTGGATACTAAGGGCTTGGACGGCCAAGCCGCCAAAGATGTAATGACTTTGGACGAGTTCAAGCGCTTTCAAAACTTTACCGAAGATAAATGTAATAATTCCTGGTTTCCAGGAGCGAAGTTGGCGGAGGCGGTGCTAAAATAAGGCGGGAGCTCGTTCCATTTGTTCCAATCGTTGAAGCCGTTCCAGTCGTTGGAAGAATATTCGGATTCGGAGAGGGGAGCCTCAACGTCG
>VBKX01000116.1:0-3383 GCA_005879435.1 Deltaproteobacteria bacterium | reverse complement strand
GGGCGCGGGACGCCATGCGGTGAATTGATGCGTCGTCATTGGCAGCCCGCGGCATTATCGGAAGAATTGACGGCCGACAAACCTCTGCCGGTGACGTTGTTTGGTGAAGAGCTGATTTTGTTTCGCGATGATCAGGGGAATCCCGCACTGATCGGGCGCTACTGCGCGCACCAGGGCGTGGATATGATTTACGGTCGCGTGGAGCCCGGTGGGATACGCTGCATGTACCATGGTTGGTTGTTCGACAATTGCGGCAAGGTGGTAGTACGGGGCGATTGGTTGCCCGGCGGAGAGCAGCGGATGTCGGTGGGGCAGCCGGCCTATCCCTGTCTTGAAACCGGCGGCGTGATTCTGACTTATATGGGACCAGGCGAAGCGCCGGCGCTGCCGGCTTATGAATTTCTCGTCAAGCCGCCGGCGCGTTTCGCGCTAACGAAAGTTCGCCGAGACGAAAATTACCTGCAAGGAATTCTCCGCGCCGACAAACCGGCGCTCAACGGCGCTAAATTTGTCATGCCAAATCTCGTGGCCCACCAGGGGGCGCCATCGGGCACAGAGAGCTGGGTGCGCTGGCATGTGCCGCTTGATGACAACTCCCATGAGGAATTTACCTTTCGATACTTCGGGGAGTCGCCGATCGCAGGTGGGCTGCTGAGTGCAGGGTATCAGGTCCTGCTCAAAGCGATTGACGAAATTCTTACTCAGCGTGGTTCGCTAGAACCCGCCGCGAAAGATCTCTAGCCCACAACTTCCATCAGGCCAGTAACCGTCCGAGATTGACGATGACTTCCTCGATATCGTCGAGGGAGTTCCAGCGCGGCGACCCGCCGAGGTGCGGCGTGACGATGACGTTGGGAAATTTGATCAGCGGATCGTTGGCATCCCCGGGTTCTTCATAAAATGTATCCAACCCATATCCGCCCAGCCGGCCTGAAGCCAGCGAACGGCGCAATGCCTCGCGGTCGACCAGATTCGGCTGCGAAACGTTAATCAAGAAGGCTCCGGGTTTTATGATAGAGAACTCGCGATCACCGATGAAGTTCACCGTTGCCGGGCCGCGCGGCAAGTGCAGGCTAACGAAGTCGGAGCTACTGAGCAGTTCATCCAAAGTACAGTAGCTTGCTTGATATTGTGGTTCGACGTCCGCAGACAGGCGCGTGCGTTGCGAATAAACGATACGCATGCCTAGGGCAATCACGCGCAGCGCCAGCTCGCGGCCGATCTCGCCGAGACCGACGATGCCGAGTTGCCTTTGATAAAGAGTAACCATCTCCGGAATCCTCGCCCAGTTGCCGTTGGGCGTGTGCGAGCGATCGTATGTCGTTGGTTCGTAGCCCGCGGCTTTCAGCTGTTCGATACTGATCAGATTGGCGTTGCGCGTCACTTGGCGGGCGAGCGCGAGCATGAGCATCAAGCCTTGTTCGGCGGTGGAGATATTTGCTCGTCGGCGAATCGTGAGTACTTTCACGCCCGCGCTGACGCAGGCGCTGTTGTCGACGTTGCGAGTGGTGACGCCGTACTTTTGCACGAACTTGAGCGCGCTTCCGGCCGCGGCGACTTCTTCGGCGCCGACGTTTAACTCTTCGACGACGATGACACTCGCTCCCGACACGTTAGCCACCAGTTCGGCTTGGTCGTCGACGAGACGAACATTCGCCGGATAGATATTTCGTGCCTGCGCGCGGATCTTGTCGCACCAGCCTTGAAAATCCGGCGTGTCGTGCTTGCAAAAATGCGCGAACGCTTCGAATCGCTCCTTAGGAGCGGTTGGATCGAGGACAACTTGGATCAAGCGGAGGAAACTGTCATTTTCGACGACGAATTTAATATCGGATTTTGATGGCATGAATACGAAGAGACACGTTCAAGGTTCAAAGTTCAAGGTTCAAAGCTTGTCCTGAACGAAGTGAAGGATCTTCTTCGGTTTTTGCAACAGATCCTTCGAAGCTCAGGATGCGCGATGCGCGCACCTTGAACCCGGAACCTTGAACTTTGAACTCCTCTAAGGTTCTGGATCGACATTCAAGGCCTTCAAAAAACGCGTGAGCATATTGTAGGCGCCGATGAGCATCGTGAGCTCTACTGTTTGGCGCTCGCTGAAATGCCGCCGCAGTTCGCTGAACACGGTGTCCGGCACGTCGATCTCACGTGTCATCGCGTCGGTGTAGGCGAGCAGTGCGCGCTGTGGCGAGCTGAACAATTTCGACGGTTGCCAATTTCCGATCGCGGCAACTTGTTCCGGTGTTAGCCCTTCTTTCAAGGCATAAGCTGGGCCATGCGCGCGCTGGACGTATTCGACGTTATTTAGAATCGCCACGCGTATCACCGCCAGCTCGCGACTCTGACCGTCGATTTGAGTTCCGTAGCGCACGGCTTGATTCAGTTCGAACCAAGCGTCGGCTAACGCCGGGCTGTGCAACATCAAACGATAAATATTGATCAGCCGGTCGCCTCGCGCTCCTTTGATCTTCGCAATGGAGTCGCCCAGCTCAGGGTGGTCGGTTTCTTCGATCAATGGTACGCGTGCCATAAGCGGTCTTTCGCTTTTGTTCCTAGATAGCTCAACAGCGGAAAAGTTTCTATGGTTAAAACGAATTCTCCGAATTTACCGGGATCCTTGGTGACCTTTGCGGTATACTAATCACCGGTAGGAACCTCCCGGTTATGAAACGAGGAATTGCTTGGAACCGGCGGCTTAAGGCAATAGCGGTCGGACTCGGCATTGCGCTCAGTCTGCTAACTGCAAGGCACTGGTACGAGACCTATAGATTCGGTCATCCAATATGCGATAACTGCCGTCCTGATTTCCCGGTGCTTTATTCCGGCGCGAGATTGATGTGGGAGAATCGCAGCTCCCTTTCGGCAATTCAGTTCTGGGATTTGCCTATCCGCCGTTTACGGCCTTTCTCTTGATGCCGCTCGGCACGATTTCCTTCTCCAATGCTTTCTTGGTCATGACGGTCATGAACGGTCTGCTGTTATCGATAGCGGTTAAATTACTCGTCGGGCACTTGTCTTTGAATAGAGAGCAAACAACCTGGCTCTTATCAGCAACGTTATGCAATTTCGGTGTCCATAGCACAATTCTCCAAGGTCAGACTTCTTTGGCGGCTTTGTTGCTGGTTACTCTATTTCTAAGATCGGTTCAGCAGGATGAGCAAGCCAAGGCAGGCCTGTGGAGCAGTGCCCTTAGCTTCAAGCCGCAGTTGTTACCGGTGCCGATGATCATTTTAGGGGCCAGGAGGAAATTACGCGCGCTCATTGTGAGTGTCGGAATCATCGGGGCATTGGCGGTCTTCTCGGCGATTTTGGTAGGCCCGAAGGGAATCGCGGACTATATCGACTTATCCCGGCGTTTCAGCGCGTTGGAAAGCGACTTGGGC
>VBKX01000643.1 GCA_005879435.1 Deltaproteobacteria bacterium | reverse complement strand
CTGGGAGCCACCGCAATTTGCCCCGGCGATGGCGCTCAGCACGATCTTCTTGGGGCTGCTGTTGTTCATGGTCGCGATGCAGCGCCGCTATATCGGCAAGCGCAACTACGCCACCGTTACCGGGCGCGGCTTCAGTATCCGATCGATGCGCCTTGGCCGGTGGCGCTATCCGGCGTTCGCCTTGATCTTTTGTTTTGCCCTCGTGATAACCGTGCTTCCAACCATATTGCTGGTGGCAGGGACGTTCATGAAGCTGTTCGGGTTTTTCCATATCGCCGATCCCTGGACGTTGGACAATTGGCGCGCAACCTTGAGCGATCCGGTTTTAATGCGCTCGGTGTGGAACACCTTGGCCGTCGGCATCGGTTCCGGAGTCGTCGGCATATTTTTTTACGCATTGATCGCTTATGTCATAGTGAAATCTCACTACCGCGGACGCTGGTTGCTGGATTTTCTCTCTTGGCTGCCCTGGTCGATTCCCGGCATCCTTTTGGGCGTCGCCTTGCTTTGGACTTTTTTACAGACAAGAATATTTTTGCCGATCTACGGCACGATCTATCTTTTGATGATCGCGATGGTGATCAAGAGCATGCCGTTCGGCGCGCAAATGATTAAGAGCGTGCTCATTCAGCTCGGAAGCGACTTGGAAGAGGCGTCAAAAGTCTGCGGCGCCACATGGCTCCATACGCTTCGCCGCGTGATTTTTCCGCTCATCATGCCGGCGCTCATCACCGTAGGTTTAGTTGGATTTATATCCGCGGCGCGCGACATCAGCACCGTCGTGTTGCTTGGTTCCGGGAAGTCGCGCACGCTCTCTCTACTTATGCTCGATTTCGCCGCGGGCGCCGAGTTCGAAAAAGCCACGGTGGTTGCAGTCATCATCGTCGGTCTGGTAGTTGGCGCAGCGCTTTTCGCCCGAGCTCTGGGAGGACAGGTCGGCATTCGCGAGTAGATCGAGGCGGGCCGCGTGGTTAGGTCGATTTCCAGCTGCGTTGTGATTTTTTATATTGTCTGAGGTGCAGCCATGCCACTAGATGAAGCATCAGCTAAAAGGTACGCGCGTAAATCTGCTTTTCTCGAGTTTTGTGAAAAGGAAGGGCTTGCCGTAATCACCGGGTACGGCGTCGGCGATCTAAAAACCGCGCCGCTCAAGCACTGGGAACGTTGGGGTGGTCCGGCAGCTTATTGTCATCTCGAAGGTTCCCAAGGCTTCGTCGGCGTGATGATTGGGGAGATTCCAGCAGGCAAGAGTCTCAAGCCGATTCGTCATATGTATGAAGAACAAGTCCTGATTCTTTCGGGCCGCGGCGCGACGCAATTCTGGCCCGATGAAAGCAAGGATCCGATTACACTGGAGTGGCAGGCGGGCAGCCTTTTCTCGCCGCCGCTCAATGTGCGACACCAGCACCACAACGGCTCGGCCAGCGAGCCGGTACGCTTCGCCACGGCAAACAATTTGCCGTTGGTCATGAGCATCTACAATTCGCTAGACTTCGTCTTCAACGTCCCCTACGAAGCTACGGATCGGTTGTCCGGGGAAAAGGATTTTTTCAGCAGCGTGATGAAGCCGGGGGAGCAGGAAGACCGCGTGGTGAATTTCATTCCCGACTTAAACGCAGTCACACTCGATCCTCACCCGGAGCGCGGCATCGGCTTCAGCCGGTTGGGCATCCATCTTTCCGGCAATTCGATGGTCGGTCACATCATGGCCGTCGAATCGGGTACCTACAAGAAAGCTCACCGGCACGGGCCGGGTGCTCAGGTCATCGTCATCGCCGGTAAGGGCTATTCGGTGATGTGGTATCCCGGCCGAGAAAACGAAATGGTGCGCGTCGATTGGCAACCGGGAAGCCTGCTTGTCCCTCCCGAAGGTTGGTATCACCACCATTTTACGACGAGCAAAGAAGCTGCCCGCCATCTGGCGCTGCGCCGGGGGCTGCGCCAAGTCGGCCATCCATGGCGCCCTAACTTAAGCGAACATGAAGGCGGCCATCTGCTTGAGCACGAGGACGAGCCGGCGCAGATTCGCGCCATGTATGAGGCCGAGCTTAAGAAAGAGGGCATTCCGTTTCGCATGCCGGCTATCACGCGCAGCCGGTAGCGCGCTTTGGTGACGCTGTTGTAGTACGGCAGTGACGGCCTCGTTCATCGTCATGCTCGCGCATGGTCATTCGGCCTGAGGCGTACCGATTATTGCACCGCGGCGCGACACAAGTTTCCCTTTTTCGTTCGTCCTCCATTTAATCGATCCGCCTAGACAAAAACAGCAGCAAGCCGAATCCAGCCTTCGCTTTGTCCCCCTCTCAAGCGTCTTTGAGGGTAATATGAGAAAATGATTGACAACTGCGCTGCCAGTAAATAGGATCGCCAGCATCATGATTCGGCACCTGCTTGGAGCCCTGTTATGCATTTTCTTGCTCAGTGCAGTTACCGCCGATGCTTACTCCACCGCATCGAAACTGGATATTTCCTCGACTCTGAATTTTGAGACTTCATTTACCTCGTTAGATTCTCCAGATGATCTTGGCGACGCGCCGTTCCCCGAGGGCATTAACTCGACCCCCCGTGGCAGAGTTGTCGCTAAACTCATGCTCGGGCTGACTATCCACAAGATTCGATTTACACCCCCGGCCCAGGAACTTTTAGAACGAGGGGCCTTTTCTCCACTGACCAGCCAATACCTTTTCCACTATCACCAAGTGTATCGGATTTAGCCGCCTTTCTCCTCTTTGCGGTAAACCTCGGATCCCGCCTTATGTGGTAAAGCCGGGTTCCGTCCGTGTTCCAGCAAAATGACCGAAGCCCCCGCGATCCACGGGACGTGATACCGCGGGGCTTGAAACCCAGTCGAACCAGGATAGTACCGAAACCTGATCGGCTAGAAGAAGAGGGGAAACCATGGACCATAGTGGACGACTGTTTGAAGGCGACGTCGTTGCGCCTGAACAATACCTTGAGATTTTTAGCAAGAGCCGCAGTTTAGAACCTGAGAAAGAGCTCATGTTGGCGATTCTTTCCGACGCTATCGAATGTATCCTAAAGTATTGCGATCAACCGATACCTCTCCGGGCGAAACTCTTTCACGACGCGCACGAGTGGCTTTTCGATCATAATGAGAAGGATCCATTTTCGTTTTTAAACGTGTGTGAAACCTTGAATTTTTAGAAAAAATGCGTGCGAAATCGGTCGAAGCCGTCAATTTTGGAAGAAGGACGGTTCGACTGAATCGACTGGAGAGTCAAAACGAAATTGCCGTAAAGTCGAGAAAGTCCATGGAGCGCCGCCGGGCGTAGAGCTTCTAAAAGAAAACTACCGTGCAGGTAATTATACGGGTATCGAGGTCTTGTCTGTCAGGGTAGCGTTAAGATCCCTGGCTGGATATTGGCTTTGGGCTATCGCTGATCCGCCCGGCTATTTCTATGCGGTATCTCGCAGTTTTGATTGCGACGACGTAACGCCGGCTCGAGCGCATTGACCGACACTGGTCTCGGGTCCGCTCGTATCGGCGGCGATTGCCGTGACGGCTGGGTGCTCTGTTTTGGGGTGGAATTGCTGCCAATGAGCCGCCCCGGCGCCCATGAAAAAACGCAAGACGCGCGATCCTCTAGGATCTAGCTGTCACTCGTCGCCTTCAATTTCTCTCGGGCCACTTTAATAATCGCCGGGAGTAGCGAGAGGATAATCACGATCACGATCACCTTGTGAATATGGTCGTGGATATTTGGAATGACTTGGCCGAGAAAATAGCCGCCCATGACCGTGGTCAAGACCCAGCCGATGCCCCCGATGACGTTGTACGATATAAAGCGCCGATATTGCATCGCGCCGATGCCGGCGACGACCGGGGCGAAAGTCCTCAATATCGGAATGAATCGGGCGATCACGATCGTGAACGGCCCGTGCCGTTCGTAGAACTCCTTGGTCGTAATGAGATGCTTACGATTAAAAAGCAGTGAATCGGGGCGGCTGAAGAGCCGCGGGCCGGTGCGCGCGCCGATATTGTAACCGACGGTATCCCCCACGATCGCTGCAAGGCTCAGGGCAACCAGTAGAGGCACCACTTCGAGATCGCCGCGCGCCGCAAATAGCCCGGCGGTGACGAGCAAGGAGTCCCCGGGCAGGAAAAAGCCGACGAGCAGGCCGGTTTCGACAAAAACGATCGCCGTTAGGCCGACGATGCCGCCGACCCGCACCAAAGATTCAACGTCGTAAATTCGATGAAAGAGATCCCATAGAAATTCCATCCGCGTATGCTGCCATGTTATCACGGTCGAAGCAACGCAATCGCGCGCCATGCCAGATTCGGAAGCGCGCTCAGGGGAATTACGTTTGATGGAATAGGCGGCTATGGCTTACGCGAGTTCTTTTTTCCATTTCTCGCTGATTTTTTGCTTGAGCGCCGGGCTCAACGCATTGACCGGCGGAAAACGGTCGCGCCATGCGTAAGGACGGCAGGCATTGAGAATCGCGCGGCTGTTGACGAAGTTGCCGGCGTCGCGTTGGTCAGGATGCATCGCCGGATCGAGGGGCGTACTCCAGCAGCCGTCGATGATGCTCATCGCAGTCCTAGGATCGCAGCGTGTCGAAACCGCCCAGATCACTTCTTTCATATCCGATGGGTCGATGTCCTCGTCGACCACAACGACAAATCGGCCGTGGTAGTTGCCCGCGCGTGAGCCGAGCGCGGCGATGGCGGCTTGCTGCGCGTGGCCGTGATAACGTTGCTTGAGGGACACGATGATAAACGGCGCGCCGCCCGCGGCGGCTGATCCGCCGATGTAGCACCACACGCCTTTGATATCCGGCACGTCGGCCTTCTCTAAATAATTCCATATCGCCGCGGCGCCGATGGGCACGCCGAAAGTGACGAACGGCGGCTTGAGCGGCGGCGCGCCGGCGATGATCGGGTCGTTGCGATAATAGAGTTTCTTTACACGAATCACCGGTTCGTCGGCCGCGCCGTGGGCGTAGTAGCCCGGCCATTCGCCGAACGGACCTTCGACGTGAACTTGTTCTTTTGGCGGCGGCACTTCGCCTTCGATAGCGATTTCCGCCGTGGCCGGGATCGGCAGACCGGTGGCTTCGCCGCGAATCACATCCACCGGCGCGCCGCGCAGGCCACCGCAGTAATCGAATTCGGACATGCCGTACGGCAACGATTGACCCGCGACTAAAAATAGTAACGGGTCTTGTCCGAAAGTCGCGACGACGGGGCAGCTCTTGCCCTTTTCCCAATATTTCTCGCGCATGATACGCGCGTGGTGTCCGGGCGAAACGTATAGGCCGAGGGTGTTCTTGTCGTGAACCTGAACGCGGTAGATGCCGATATTGATCCAGCCGCCTTCTTCCGGTTCGCCGGTGATGACACAGTCGGCCGTGCCGATGTAACGTCCGCCGTCGAGCTCGTGCCAATGCGGCGTGGGAAAAATTGTCATATCGATGTCATCGCCGGTTTTGACGTTTTCCAGTATTGGTCCTGTGGAGACGACACGCGGCGGAATCGGTTTGACTGCTTTCAGAAGTTCTTTCCACCGGGCGACGAGCTCGATGGGCGTGGCATCGGCTGCCATGCCGACGGTAAGGCCGGAGCGAACCGGATTGCTAACGATATTCGAGACGACGCGAAAATTGGCCGGATAATCGGGGATCTGATCGAAGAGCACCATCGGTGACGGCTCTTTGAAAGCGAACATCTCCGTCAGCGCGCCGATCTCCAAGTTCCAATGAGCGCCGTGGATTTCTTTCACCTGGCCGAGTTTTTGTGCGGCGTCGATGAATTCGCGTAGATCATTGAATGGCATGATGGGTGCTGTCCCTTCAATCTATTCGGACCACGAAGGGCAGGAAGCCCACGAAGGCAATCAAGCATCTATGCTTAAATCCCGGTCTTCGTGGGCTTCGTGCTGATTAATTCATTCAAGCTGATTCAATTCCCTGGCATGCTGATAGATGCCGTCATGAAAGAGCGCCACATATTCGGCGTTGGTGAGACAGCAATACTCCGGCCCCCAACCCGGGCGATACCAAGTATTGCCATCCTGCAGCAATCTCTCGAAGATCATCCGCGCGACTTGTCCATGGGCCATCAGGCCATCCAGGTGTTCGTGCAGGTCCGCCTCTTCGTGCACTTGGAAGTAATGCAAGTCGGCGTCTTGGATTTTATATTTATTCAATAGCGCCTCGCGCCAGCGCTTGGACCAGTGTCCGAACATCTCTTCGTTGAGCGAGCGCGCCCACCACTCGATCATGCTGCCTTCGTAAACCAGACCGCGGGCAAATTCCGTCAAGGCCCGGCATTCCGCGTAGACTTGGCAATTGATCATCTCATCGGCGGACACGCCGAATGTCTCCCCTTGTTTGATCAAAACGTGGATGTGGCCCGGTATGCTGGGATTCACCAACTCGTCGCTGATCTTGCCGACATAGGGCGCCAGTAGATCGCGATGGCGCGCGAAGATCCCCTGATGACGCTGGTAGATAATTAAGTGGAAATTATTCACTTCCACGGGATAGCTGTACCAGTTACGCCAGAACAGTTTGATGGTCTCGAACGGCAGCCTGCCGGCTTCGAGATCGCGCATGAAGTCGCCGCCGAAGACCTTTTTGTTCCACAGCGCATACATGCGGTGTTTGATCTCGTCGGTAAAAGCTTTCGCTTCGGCGGGCGAAAGCTTCTTGCCGATTTCCAAAGTCAGTGGTTGCTGATTCATAATGGTGAATCTGGCCGGTCTTAAATCCCCCCTCAATGCCCCTTTTTCAAAGGGGGAAGTGAGCCTTAGCGGAATTCATTTTCATCAGACGATCGAGCGGCAAATCCGAAACCCCTCTTTCTCAAAGAGGGGTAGGGGAGATTTACCACCACTCCAGTGAAGGCCGTCGCCTAAACTTTGTAGCCGGCGTTTGCCAGACCTTCTTTGAGATCCGCCTTGTCTTTGTCGGTGAACGGCGGTGTTTCCCAGCGTGGGAAGCGCTCCACCGGCAAGCCGCGCAGCTTCATCAGCTCGCAGAAAACGCCGCGACCGTGGGTGCGCAAATACTTTCCGACCACCTGCATCAGGCGGGTCAGCAGATCATGTTCTTTTTGCGCCGCCTTCAGATCACCGGATTTGAGGGACTCATACATTTTTACGCAAGTCTCGGGAAAGGGCGTCGACGGCGGATGGATCGCGCCGCGCACGCCGACGGAGTAACCGCTGTAGAGAGAAAAGATGCCGGTCGGGAAAACGCCGACGCTTTTCGGCAGTTGATAAACGTAGCCCAGCAATTTGTCGAAGGCGATGAAAGAGACTTTGATACCCGCCAGAGGATTCGGCGCGATCGCTTCGATGATTTTGTTGGCTTTGGCCGGCGTGATCTCGACCCAGGTGGTTTCCGTATTGTCGTAAATGAACATCGGCGTGCCGGGAACCGATTTGGCGATGGCTTTGTAATGCGCGTACACTTCCCAGTCGTCGTGTGGATAGTAATAGGGTGGCACGACGCCGACGGCATCGACACCGAGGCTCACCGCATGTTTGGCCAGCTCGATGGACGAAAGAGTGTTCGCGGTGCCAATATGCATGACCACTGGAACCCTGCCGCGCACGCGATTGACGATCTGCTCGGCAACTTTCTTGCGCTCATCGATCTCCATCACCATGCCCTGGCCATGGGTTCCCAACGGGAAGAAGCCGTGCACGCCGGCATCCAGATAAAAATCAATGATCGCGTCCGTCCCAGCGTGATCGATCGCGCCGTCCTGCTTGAACGCCACGGGCATGGGCATCAGGATTCCTTCAATTTTTTTATCGCTCGGCATAAAAGCTCCTTTCAATCTCAAGAATTCGCTCTAATTGATCGTACCCATAT
>VBKX01000642.1 GCA_005879435.1 Deltaproteobacteria bacterium | reverse complement strand
TTGAAGAGCGCCAACGCTGAGCGTGCGATTCCCGGCGCGGCGCGCGAAGTTTACGACGTGCCGCACGCCACGCCGTGGGGGAAAATGATCGCATCCTATCTATGGACAAAATCGATCTCCGCTGGCGTGCTGCTTTTGTCCGCTTTGTTTTTGAACATGGGATTCGAACAAGACGCCGTGCTACTCAACATGATCAGCCCGGCGCTGTCGCTGCTGTTTCTTGGCGCGACCATGATGCTATTGGTTTTGGATCTTAAAAAACCCGCCCGGTTTGTTTTCTTGCTGACCAAGCCTAACATGAATTCTTGGCTGGTGCTGGGTGGCTACGTGCTGATGACATTCGGGCTTTTATTAGGAGTCTGGCTATTTCAGCTATATTCTCAGGGCAGAGTATCGCCGTGGGTTATCTGGCCCGCGGCACTTTTTGCGATCGCGTCGGCCGGCTATTCAGCCTTTCTGTTCGCGCAGGCGCGCGGCCGCGATTTCTGGCAGAGCCCGATGTTGTTCTGGCATTTGCTTGTGAAGGCGGTTTTGATCGGCTCATTGGAACTCGTCACGCCCTATCAGTTTGCGAGCCCGCAATTGCTCGCTTGGCTGATCAACATTTTAAACGTTTCGTTGCTCGCCAGCGCGGCGATCATTTTCGGCGAGCTGTTCATGAAGCACGGCGCGGAAGATGCCGTGCGGGCGGGTGAGCTGTTGCTGCGCGGACCTTTGAGCAAATCGTTTTGGCTATTGGCCATCGGGCTCGGCGTTGTGTTGCCCGTGGGAATTATTTTCTTGCCCATCGGCTCGCTGATCCCTTTGTATATCGTCGCTCCCGTTCTGGCTCTCTTCGGGTTGTGGATGTACGACCATCTCTGGATCAAAGCCGGTCAGGCGATGCCGTTGAGTTAAGAAGGACTTGAAGCATGAGTGACAACAGACAGCCACTTCATCCTGATGCATTGCGCTTGGAAGCCGCGAGTGGCGGTTTAGCAAGTTATCCGCCTGTGGAAAAATGGGACGATTGGGTCGAGTACGATACCGCCCAGTGGCCGCGCAAAGTCGAAAAGCATTGCCGTATCATTCCAACGATTTGCTTTAACTGCGAGGCGGCATGCGGTCTGTTGGCTTTTGTCGAAAAGGACACCCATCGCATTCGGCGCTTCGAAGGCAACCCGGAACATCCCGGCAGTCGAGGTAGGAATTGCGCCAAAGGCCCGGCAACGCTCAATCAGGTCAGCGATCCCGAGCGAATTCGCTATCCGCTGAAGCGCGTCGGGAAACGCGGTGAAGGGAAGTGGGAACGCGTCACTTGGGACGAAGTGCTCGACGACATCGCCGCGCGGGTGCGCAAAGCGCTCCAGGAAGAGAGGCGCAACGAGATTATGTATCACGTTGGCCGGCCGGGGCATGAGCTACTTTATCACCAGCGGATTCTCCACTCCTGGGGCATCGACGGACACAACAGCCACACCAACGTCTGTTCCGCCGGAGCACGTGCCGGGTATGCGTTTTGGTCGGGCATCGATCGGCCTTCTCCAGATCACGCTAACGCGCGCTTTATTCTCCTGCTCAGCTCTCACCTGGAAACGGGACATTATTTCAATCCCCATGCGCAACGTATCATCGAAGCGAAAAACGCCGGCACCAAGATCTGCGTGATCGACACGCGACTTTCGAACACGGCTTCGAAAGCGGATTATTGGATTTCGTCGTGGCCGGGCAGCGAAGGGGCGATCCTGCTAGCGATGTGCAACATCCTTCTTCAGGAAGATCTATTCGACCGCCAGTTCGTGCGCCAGTGGGTTAACTGGGAGGATTATCTGCGTGAGGAGCACGCCGACAAACCGCAGAGCTTCCAGACCTTTGTCACCGTGCTAAAAGATCTCTACGCTCAATACACGCCGGAGTTCGCCGCCAAAGAAGCCGGCATTGACACCAAAGTCATCGTCGAAGTGGCGCATGAAGTCGCCAAGGCAGGCTCCGCTTTCTCGTCGCATGTCTGGCGCAACACGGCGGCGGGAAACTTGGGCGGCTGGCAGGTGGCGCGCGCGCTGCAATTCCTTGTCGTCCTCGTCGGCGCGGTCGGCACGCCCGGCGGCACCGCGCCCAACGCCGCCAATAAATTCGTTCCGGTGCCACCGCTGATGCCGCCGCCGGCAAAAGTTTGGAACGAATTGCTGATCCCACCCGAATATCCCCTGGCTTTTTTCGAGATGAGCTTTTTGCTGCCGCACTTCATCAAAGAAGGCCGCGGCAAGCTGGCGATGTACTTCACTCGCGTCTACAACCCGGTGTGGACCAATCCCGACGGCATGAGTTGGATCGAAATGCTTTCCGACGAAAGCAAAGTCGAACGCCACGCTTGTCTCACGCCGACTTGGAGCGAGACCGCGTGGTTCGCCGATTATGTCCTGCCGATGGGTCACGCCTCGGAGCGCCACGATCTGATGAGCCAGGAGACTCAAGCGGCGCGCTGGATCGGTTTTCGCCAGCCGATTTTGCGCGTTGCGTTGGAAAAGGAAGGTAGGAAATTCAACACGACCTACGAGGCGCACGAGGCGGCCGGCATCGGCCAGATTTGGGAGGAAGACGAGTTTTGGATCGAGCTGTCGTGGCGCGTCGACCCGGACGGTTCGCTGGGCATTCGCAAGCATTTCGAGTCGCCCTACGAGCCGGGCAAGAAGATGACGGTGGACGATTATTATCGCTGGATCTTTGAGAACAGCGTGCCTGGCCTGCCGGAAGCCGCAGCGAAAGCGGGTTTGGCGCCGCTCGAATACATGCGCAAGTTCGGCGCCTTTCTGGTCGAAGACAATGTTTACAAGGTCCACGAGACCGGCATCAAGTCCAGTGAGCTGCACGATACGGAGACCGATCCGAGCAGCAATCTAATCATAAAAAACGGCAACGCGATTGGCGTCGAAGTCGACGGCAAAGCGTGCGTCGGCTTTCCCACGCCGTCGCGTAAGCTGGAATTTTTTTCCAAGACGCTGAAGGATTGGAAGTGGCCGGAGCATGCCATTCCCGGCTACATCAAGAGCCATGTGCATCCCGACAATATCGATCTCAACGCCGGCGAAATGCTGTTGCTTCCCACATTTCGCTTGCCGACCTTGATTCACACGCGGTCGGGGAACGCCAAGTGGTTGTACGAAATATCCAACCGCAACCCGCTCTGGATCAATTCGAAAGATGCCGAGAATCTCGACGTCAAGACCGGCGATCTGCTCAAGGTCCATACGGAGATCGGTTACTTCATCGACAAAGTTTGGGTGACCGAAGGGATCAAGCCCGGTGTCGTCGCGTGCTCGCATCATATCGGCCGTTGGCGCTTGGACGAAAATCAAGGCGGTGAGCGCTGGTCGACGGCGTTGGTCGATTTGAAACAAATGGGCGAGGGCAAGTGGATGATGCGGCACGTGCACGGAATCAAGCCGTTTAAAAGCGACGATCCCGACTCGGAAAGAATTTTCTGGGAAGACGGCGGAGTGCATCAGAACCTGACTTTCCCCGTGCAGCCCGACTACATCAGCGGCCAACACTGCTGGCACCAGAAGGTGCGTGTCACCAAGCCCGGCTCTGACGACAAATACGGCGACATCTTCGTCGACACCAACAAGTCGCACGAAGTCTACAAAAAATGGCTGTTCAAAACCCGGCCGGCGCCTGGCCCGGATAATCTGCGCCGGCCGTTGTGGCTGCCACGGTCGTACAAACCGGCGCCGGAGGCGTACTATCTGAATAGAAAATAGCCGGCGCGACGTTGCCGCGTATTTTAGTTGCGAGGCTCAACTTGCTGGGTTATGGTGGCGATAAAGGTATGGCGTTAGAGCGGGTTGAGCTAGTTGACGAATAGA
>VBKX01000641.1:2244-5345 GCA_005879435.1 Deltaproteobacteria bacterium | reverse complement strand
TGCAATGTACGGCGGGGCTGGGTAGCACCACTTACTGCGTCCCGGCAGCTTTCTTACTCCGTCGAGCTCCGTCCAGGTTTCACCGCAGTCGCGGCTGCGAAAGAGCAACGCCGGCTCCGTCCCGGCGTAGATCGTCGCCGGATCGGACGGATGAAACGCCAGGGAAAATATTTTGTATTGCTGCAATCCTTTAAGCTGCCAACTTTTACCGCCGTTCATGCTCTTGTATAACCCCTGACCGGTTCCGGCAAATAAATTTTCACCTTGCCCGGGGCTCGCCGCCACCACGATACTGTCATTAAGACCGCAGGCGACGCTCTGCCTTTCTAAATCGATCACAAAAACTCCCTTGCCTTGCATCGCTACCAAGAGTCTTCGCGAGTGTGTCATGTTACCTCCTGTCACTCATCTCCTCGCTGCGCAACTACATTACGACTAGCAACGGCACGCGTGTGTCATGCTGAGCGCAGCGAAGCATCTCGTATTTCCAGCGGAAGAGAAAATTCCTCGCGCGAAAAACTAAACGAATTCCTTCGCGAACTTGACCTATTGATCATATCAACCGCGGCGACAATCTGGGTCGCAGCTCTTCGAGCATTAAACGCATTTGCGCCTGCACATCAGGAGCGACGAAGCGAGCGACGATGCCTGTCAGGCCGCCATCGATATAGGCGCGCAGTTTCTCCGCGCATTGTTGAGGCGTGCCAAAAAAGGCGCTGAGATGACCAAGCTTGGTGCGCGGTTGATGAAAATATTGCTCTGCAAGATTCCATCCCTCCTCCTCCGCCCCGGTGTCATAACTCAAATGAAAGGCGGCAAAGAGCATCGCAGGAAAGGGCTTTTCAGCTCGGCCATGTTCTTTCGCATACTGATCTATCTTGCGGCGCCGCTCAGTGAATTGCACAGGCGTATGCGCTACCGTGAACCAGCCATCGGCCAAACGCGCGACGCGGCACAGCGCGTTCTCGTTATCCGAAGCCGCGATCCAGATGGGAATCGGCCGCTGTATCGGCTTGGGCTCGATGCTCAGCTCTTCGAAGCGATAGTATTTGCCCTCGAAGGCAAACGAGGGCTCGGTCCACAACCGTCGCAGCAGTTGAATCGATTCATTCAACCGGCCTGCCCTCTGGTGATAAGGCACGCCGCACGCTTCGAATTCGCGCTGGGCAAACTGATATTGATGCCCCGAGCTTACCCCGACCATGGTGCGCCCGCCGGAGATCACATCCAAGGTTGCCAAGCTGTGCGCCGTTAGCACCGGATTGCGCATCGCCAAGATCAGCGGCACCGTGCCGATCCTTATTTTGTTCGTCCGCGCCGCCAAAGCCGCGATGATCGTGAGACAGTCGGCATGGGCCCGGTCTTGCATCGACAACCGCGGACTGTCGCCGACCCACAGATGATCGAAGCCCATGTCATCGGCGCGCGCCGCAGTTTTCCACAGGTCATTCAGGTGAGAGCCGCTGCCGCCGTCGCGGATCAGATGGCGCGTATGCAACAACAGGCCGATTTCAATTTGAGAAGATGACATAACGACAATTGCGACGACTTGCGATGCGAACCTTACGATTTGCCATTTGGCATAGCAGAACTTCTCGTTTCATTACAGACATCGTCATCGGCTTACGCTACGTCGAAGTCTTTACTGGCTTCCATGAATTATTCGCGTGCTCAGGGGTGAGCGACACGAATACTGAACACAGAGGGCAAGCCGCCAACAATTGGGCGAAACGATTCGCCACCGTTTTCACTCAGCCAGATCGTGCCGTCGGTCATGCCGACGAAAAATGCGTCGGCCTCCTCCGGATCGCCCGCCGTCGCGCGGGGCGCGGCTTTGAAATGTTCCGGCAATCCGCCGGAAAGTCGTCGCCAGGACTCCCCCTGGTCGTCGCTCCGAAAAAAAGCGGCTGCCGCGCCTTCGGGCCGGTGCCAGAATGGTGGGGGCACCGCCGCGGCCGCAGAAAAAAGCACCTTGGGTCGCGCCGGATGGCAGACCAGTTGCGCCATGTAGCGACAATCGAGTCCGTTACTGGACTCAATGAAGCTATCGCCGCCGTTGGTGCTTTTGTACACGCCTTGGCCGGAAGTCGCGATCACCACGGCTGGATTGTCCGGCATCACCGCGACGGAGTGAGCGTCGAACTCGACACCTGCTTTGATATTTTGCCAGCTCTTGCCCCCGTCCTGACTGCGAACGATCCAGCCTTCTTCAATGGCGCCGAGGATGACCGATGGATCGTCCGGACAAAGGGCCAAACCTTTGACGTGGCTCACGTGGGGCGGACGCGGGAAGGTCCAGTCGATGGTTTCCGGCAAGTCTCTCAGTTTCTCGCAATCGGTCCAACTGTCGCCACAATCGGCGCTTTTGAAAACCGACGATGGACCGGTGCCGACAAACAGCTCGCCGCTTTGCGCGTGCTGAACCACGCACCAGGTTTCTTTGTAAAGGATACCATTGTTGATCTCGTGCCAGCTCTCGCCACCGTCTTTGCTGCGCTGCATGCCACAGCGACTCGTGGCTGCGTAGATGCGGCGCGGGTTATCTCGGTCAATTTGCACCGGTGATCTCAATACCCCTTTGCCTTGGAGCGCAAACGGGCGCGATTTGTATTCTTTTCCATCCGGCTCAGCCAGATAAAGACCATCTTCAGTGCCGACGTAGAGTATTCGATCTGTACTATGGAGCATGGGTACTCCTTTCTTTAATCCGTTAACTGGTTTGGTCGAGCGAATTGGCACCTCACCTTGCGCCAAGAACCTGCAGGCGTTATGAACGCAACAAGAACGCAACAACAAGTCAACTCATATTATAGGTAGCTTCGTGAGACAAGAATCTATTCAGCCATTTGTTACCAGCGTCTTCCTTGGGCTTTGCATGCTAGCTACCCCGGTCGTGCAAGCGCAAGGAGAGAAAGTCAAAGTCGGGCTCTTGATGATCAACGCCGACGCTGGCGTATTCGTCGCGTTGGAGAAAGGGTTTTTTCGCGACCAAGGACTGAGTGTCGAAATAACTTATTTTAGCTCGTCCGGCGGACCACAGATGGCAGCGCTGACCACCGGCGATTTGGACGCGGGCAGCGGCAGCATCAGTCCGGGAATTT
>VBKX01000641.1:0-2116 GCA_005879435.1 Deltaproteobacteria bacterium | reverse complement strand
GCTCTCAACAGCGCCGGCGGATCATCGCGGCTCTACATGGACGGCTTGCTAAAAAAAGGCGGACTTAAAGAAACCGATGTCGTCGTCCGCGTCATGCCCTTCAATGACATGGTCGGAACTCTGGCTCAGAGCGCCGTCGACGTCGCCTTTCTGGTGCAACCCTTTATCTCCGTAGCGGAAGAGCAAGGGATCGGTGTTGGCATCGCCGATCTTTGGGATCTGTTTCCCGGCCATATGACCAACAATCTGTTTTATTCGGACCTTTTTATCCGTAACCGCCCTGCGATAGCGGAGAAATTTATGGCCGGTTTCCTTAACGGACAACGTTATTTCTACGATGCCGTCGTTAAGAAAAAGGAATCCTTCGATAGTATCGTCGATATCGTGGCCAAATTTTCCCGTACTGGAGATCGAAAGTTACTCCGACTCGGTCTGAGCGGGACCGAGCTCACGCCCAACGGCGAGATGAATCTCAAGGAAATTCAGGACGACCAAGACTGGTATTTTCAAAAGGGCCTGATCAAAACCAAAGCCGACGTGAACAAAATGCTGGATCTAAGATTCTTACAATCCGCCGTGCAGAAGTTGGGAATGTACCGCTAGCGACTCAGTCAGAATATTTTAGCGGCCTGTCCGCCTCGATCTTTCTGCCCAATGGCGACTGTGTCGCATGAGAAAACATCCCATGGGTGCCAGGCTGCGCGCAGCGAAGCATCTCGCATTTTCAGTCCTGACGAAGATCCTTCGACTACGGCTTCATCAGGATGACATTGCGACGCGGCCGCCAACAACAAGGGGAAACAGCATGCCGCGGGTACGGACAAGTGCCTTTGACTTCGCGATTTCTAAGTGCGATCGTGACTCACTACACAAGTGCACGAACGGAAATTGCCAAGCGCTAAATTAAAACTCTTACTGTCGCGGCTCGGTCTGCTGTGTCTCATTTACAGTTTATCACGGGCGCTGTTTCTCGCGTTTAATTTTCAGACGTATCGACCGGCGCCGCTGCACGAGATCCTGATGGCATTCGCCGTCGGGCTTCGTTTCGATATCGCCGCAATCTGCCGAATCAATAGCCCCTTCATTGTTCTTTCTGTGCTGCCTTTTGCATTTGTCGCGAAACACGCCTACCAACGCCTTCTCAAATATATTTTTCTGCTGACCAATGTGCCGTTCCTGATTATCAACGTCGTCGACTACGAATATCTCAAGTTTACCGGGCAGCGCTCAACCTTGAGCTTGTTGGACATGGGCGCAGATATTCCGAACCAGATCGGCCAGTTGTCTTTTCACTATTGGTATCTCGCTGCGATTTCTATCCTATTTATTTTGGCGCTGTATATTTTTTTTCGCGACGGGCGCCCATCCCGGCCAGCCTCTAGCGACCGGGTGAAAACCGCGGACTGGTTTCGCGAGGTTGTGATTTTGATCATCGTCGTGACGCTCGCCGTCATGGGTGGCAGAGGCGGATGGCAACGACGGCGTCTGACCACCGCGCTCGCCGCAGTCGGTGACAGGGAAAGCCTATCTCAGCTGGCGTTGAACTCGACTTACACGTTGATTAACAGTCAGACCAAGTGTGACATCGGCAGCATCGGAAAATTTCGTTATTTTGCCACAGATGAAGAGCTCAAACGGCAATTTCCCTCCAACCGATTAACCGGCGGAGCAGGCGAGGAGCGGCTTGACAACGTCGTCATTATCATTGTTGAAAGCCTTTCCTCCGAATACACCGGCATCGGCAATCCCAGTCACGGGTATACGCCGTTTCTGGATTCGCTGGCGCAGAGGGGCATTTATTTTAAGAACAGCTTTGCCGACGGCCGCAGGTCGATCGACGCGCCGCCGTCGATCCTGGCTGGATTGCCCCATTTAAAAGACGAGACATTTTTTTGCACCCAGTTCAAACATTTGCACGGTCTCGGCTCGATCGTGAAGGAGCACTGCTACAACACGAGCTTTTTCCACGGCGGCAGAAACGGCACGATGTCTTTTTACGTTTTCTCGCAACGAATGGGGTTCGACAGCTATTATGGCTTAAACGAATATCCGAATCCGCGAGACTCCGACGGCATCTGGGGCATCTATGACGAGCCGTTCTTGCAATTCATGACCC
>VBKX01000644.1 GCA_005879435.1 Deltaproteobacteria bacterium | reverse complement strand
TCGTCTTTACGCCCTCGGATATTACCTGCACCGCCTCTTCCACGGCTTTGTCGATCTCCATCAGCCCTAAACTGTGCGCGATGGCCACGCGCTCGCGCACGAGACCGCCCAGCAATTGATAGGCGGGAATTTTTAGCGCCTTGCCCACAACGTCATAAAGCGCACCATCGATCGCCGCCTTGCAGTACGGGTAACCTTTAACTGCTTTGTCCATCAAAACATGGATCGACTCGAACCGGCGCGGATCTTGGCCGGCCAATGCCGGCGCGAGAATGCCGTTGATAATATGGGCCGTGGTCTCCGGCGTCTCGCCGAAGTATTTGCCGTGATCGCCGCCCCAATCTTTTAACACCGGCGCCTCGCCGAGGCCGGTCAAACCTTCGTCGGTGTGAAGCTTGATAATCACGTACACGCCGATCGGCGTCGTCAAACTCGCCCACTGGTGCACCCGTCGAGTCGGTAGGCGAATGGGAATTGTTTCGATGGTGGTAATTTTCATCTTAGCCAACTCTCAGCAGAGTATCCGTCGGCGTGACATCGGAAAGCAACTCGCAGCCTTTTTCCGTTACGCAGAACATATCTTTATTTTGCATGCCGAATCGGCCCGGAATGTAAACCAACGGTTCGAAGGCGCCGACCATGCCGGCTTCAACGATCTGGTTGCCGTAACAGCCCATATAAGGCTCCTCGTGGAGGTGCAGCCCGATGCCGTGCGCGACAAAGCTGATCGGCTCAAAACCGAGGGCGCTGAATTTTTGCAGAAACTTTCGATAGACCTCCGGACAGCTTGCGCCGGGCTTGATCAAGTCCATTACGAGGTATTTGCACTCGATCAGATTGGACCAGATTTTATATTGCTCGGGTGTCGCGTCGCCGACTACCGCCGTACGGCAAACACCGGTGAGGTAGCCGTTCTTCTGGCCGAAGATTTCCATACGAATGATATCGCCGCGCTGCAATTTCCGGTCGGTGGGTCCGACGTTGGGGAACTGGCTGCGTTCACCGGACGCGATGATCATCAACTTGTAGCTCTCCGCGCCGCCGCCGAAAAGCGAGGTTAGCAGCGTTCCAGCCAACTCCATCTCGCTCATACCGACTTGCGCCGACCTGAGCGCGTCGCCGATCGCTCTATCAGTGAGCTTGCTAAGCGAGCGCAGCAACGCTAGCTCGCTAGGTGTTTTGATCTGCCGCGCCTTATTGAAAATAGCATCGGCGCCGATCCAATGAACTCCGGGAAGATTTTTCTGCAGCGTCTGGAAATCCTTCGCCGGTGAAAACTCCAACTCGATGCCGACCTTGCTCCGCTCCAATTGCAGGTCTTTCAACACGTCGGCAAGCTTGTCCATCGGATCGTCGGTAAACTCGCGATAAATCCTGAGGTCATCGATCCCGGCATGCGCCTTGACCGTCGTCGCCTCCATGTCGATGGCGACCATCGAGATCCGTCCGTCTGACGTAACGATGCATGCCGCATGGCGCCAGCGCATGAGGGCCTGCGATGGTACGACAAAACCGGAAACATAGGTAACATTTTCCGGAGAGATCGCGATGAGCGCATCGAGCCTTTCGGCAACCATGCGCTGGGTGAGACACGAGATAATTTCCTGGTCCATGCTTAGATTGAGTGATTGAACGATGAGAATATCGGCTGGTCCGCAGAGGGTCAAGCGTTCCGCGACTACGGCGTCGAGCCGCTTTTCGCAAGGACCGTCTCCACCGGCGCATTACCTTGATCGTCTATGATTTTCAGCCGAATCTCGTTGCCGGCCAATTTCCCCTCATAACGATTTCGTCGCAGCCGCGTCGTGGAACCGGAGATCTCTTCAAACCCGACGCTGAATGTAACCGTCTCGCCGATTATTTGCCCGTCCTCGATGCCGCGCTTTGCGCCGAGAAAAGTCGCCGTACCAAAGAGCTTGTCGCCTTCGGGTTGGAAAAAGAAATGCTCCGAGTATTTCGCACCCCAAGGATAGTGCACCTCGCCTTGCCAAGCGCCCGTAAAAGCCGCCGCCTTCGACGAGCCCTCCTCCGTCCGGGCGGCCGGCGGCGCGTCATTTTCGTTGCGCACCTGCCACCACACCGCTAGCGACATTAGCAAAGCAATCAGCGGCACCTTCC
>VBKX01000640.1 GCA_005879435.1 Deltaproteobacteria bacterium | reverse complement strand
TCGCCAACAACCTAATAGTCAAACCCCGCACTCCAGTCAATTTCCTCAGGGCTTCCATGCTTTGGCGCGTAGCTCGTTACGGACCTTCAAAGCCAGGCTGTAGTCAAAGATCTTCTCCAGCCGCGGCGGCTCTTTGAGACCGGCGCGATCGACTACGTGTTCGAGGGATTTGCGTTGGATCTCCTCGCTGACGGTCCCGTTCGCAGTCAAACTCGGGCGCATCAAATCGTAGATCTTGGCAGCCGCGTCTTCTTTGGTTCTGAGAAAGCGTGTCAAAATCTCAATCGTTCCAGTTCTCTGATCACGAAAGTGGATAAAGCCTTTGAGCGTTGCGCGAATAAATTTTTCCACTAACCCCGGATCGGACGCCAAGAGTTGGTCCGTTACGTTTACGGTGCCCTGCAATTCGATCCACTCTTGTTCGGTAAACGACACCAACCCACGGAAGCCGGCGTCCTGAGCCATCAAATTTGCTGGGATCGAGAGCATCGCGGCATCGACGGATCCAGCCTGCAGCGCAAAAAAACGCGCTGTGCCTGAACCCACCGCCATGATCGCCACGTCCCGGCCCCCTTCCAATCCGTGTTTCTTCAAGATCTCTCTCAAGAGCGAGTCGGGCCCGCTGCCGAGGCTGGACACGCCGACCTTTTTTCCCTTGAGACTTTCCACCGATCGAATATCCGACCGGGAATAAAGCCAAAACATCGGCCGGCTGAAACTCGTAAACATAAATCGCACCGGCGCGCCGCGGAGAATCGGTAGCAATCCGGCGCCGCCAGCGGTGGAAAATTTGACATTGCCGCCGAGCAGCGCTTGCGACCCGAGTGCCGAAGGCATGACGACAAGTTGCACGTCCAGTCCTTCTTGCCGGTAATAGCCGCGGTCGCGAGCGACGGCAAAAGGAGTCACGGCCGGCGTGATTGCGGGTATCTGCACCGGCACTTTGACCAGTTCCTGTGCGCTGCTGCGCGCGGCGAGCAGGAGAATCGCGACGGTGAAACATTTGCGCCAAATGGCCATTTCAAATCCTTTGTGTTATTCGGAGCAGAGTCGCTTCGGTGAAAACGCGAAAGTAGCTTTAGCGCCCGTGCGTGTCAAGAAAGCTTCCCTGGAGGACCATGACTAAGTTCGGTGTTTTTCTTCCTGTCTCCGGCCGCGCCGCCAGCCGCAAGACTCTCATGCAGGCGGCGCAACAAGCCGAAGCGCTCGGCTATGACTCGGTCTGGGCCGCCGATCGCCTCGTCATTCCATGGAAGATCGTCACGACCTATCCGTACAGCAAGGAAGCGACTTTCATCGTGCCGCCCGACCGGCCGTTCTTCGATACGCTCACCTGCCTCGCCTTTCTCGCCGGCTGCACGGAAAATATTCAATTGGGCATGAGCGTGATGGTGCTCCCCTATCGCCACCCGCTCCATTGGTCCAGGATCGCCACGACGATCGACCAGCTATCGACCGGTCGGCTGATCCTGGGCGTCGGTGTCGGCTGGATGGAGGAAGAGTTCGCTGCCATGAACGCGCCGTTCAAAGAGCGCGGCAAGGTCTCGGACGAACAGTTGACTCTGCTCAAGCAGCTCTGGGCCGAAGAGCACATCACCTTTCACGGCAAGTACTACAACGTCGACGACATCGCGTTTAGTCCCAAACCGTATCAAAAACCGCGCATCCCCATCTGGGTCGGCGGCGAAGGCAAACCTGCGCAGCGCCGCGCGGGACAATTCGGCGATGCGTGGTTTCCTTATTTCGTCAAAATCACTCCGAAGGAATTGGCCGCCCGATACGATAACGTGCGCGCCGACGCGAAGAATGCCGGGCGCAACACCGACGAAGTCGAGCTCGCCTGCTGCCTTCCCGTCGAATTGACTCCCACCGGCGGCTCGCAAATCACCGATTATCTAAAAGGCAGCATCGAGCAGGTCACGGAGAGATTGAAACAGTTCATCGACGTCGGCGTCATCCACATCGGCCTCCAGTTCATGATCCCCCACTACCCCGAGCGCCAGGAACAAATCGACCGCTTCGCCCGCGAAGCCTTGCCTGAGTTGAAAGCCTACTCGAAGCCGTGATCGTGGCTCGTGCTCGTGTTCGTGATCGTTCCTCCGATGTCTTCCTTCAAAACGTTTTGAACGAACCCTCACCATTGGAACAATTGGAACCGTTGGAACTTCTGGAACGAGTTATAAGCTTGGAACGTTTGGAACCATTGAAACGACTGGAACCTCCGAAAACGTTTTGAACGGCTTGAATGTTTTGAACGTGTTGAACTCCCTGAGTCCGGATCGCTTGAAGTCAAACCCCGTCACGGATAAAAACGCTATAGTTCATTAAACGAGAAAATAAGGAAGGAATATTTCATGGCCAATCTACCTAGGGTTGCTTTAATTTTAACCGGCGGAACCATCGATTCGGTTGGCAAGGACCGCCTCGATCTCGCCTGGTACATCGAAGCCGGCAAGCGCTTGAACGACGGTGAGCTATTACAGCAGTTGCCAGAATTAAAAAGCATCGCCGAAGTCCAGGAGATTCCCTTTCGCCGCCTGCCGAGCCACGCGCTGATCGACAAGGACTGGCTCGATCTCGTGCGCACGATTCACAAAATCTTCGACGAAGACAAAGCCGACGGCATCGTCATCACCCACGGCACCAACACGATCGAAGAAACCGCTTATTTTTTGAATCTGACGCTAAAGACCGACAAGCCCGTTGTCGTGGTGGGTTCCATGCGCCCGTCGTCGGCGATCAGCGCGGACGGTTATTTGAATCTGGTGAATGCCATTAAAGTCGCCGCCGATCCACAGTCAAAGGGCCGCGGCTGTTTGCTGGTCATGAACGACACGATTTTCAACGGCCGCGACGTGACGAAGAATGCGACTTATCGCGTGGAAGCATTCCAATCGCGCGACTTGGGCCCGCTCGGCTTCGCCGACGGCGACGGCAAGATCGTTTATTACCATCAGCCGGTGCGCAAACACACGGTGAATACGGAATTCGACGTCCGCAACCTGCAATCACTGCCGCGCGTCGACATGGTCCTTTCCTACGTCGGCGCCGACGGCACGATGATCGAAGCGGCGGCCAACGCAGGAGCGAAAGGCATCGTCAGCGCCGGCACCGGCGCCGGCCGCCCGACGCCCGCTGAAGACGCCGCCTTCGACAAATG
>VBKX01000121.1:2523-5257 GCA_005879435.1 Deltaproteobacteria bacterium | reverse complement strand
TCAGGCGATCCAACGTCACGCTTGATTCCATTATATCCCTCAGCCGTGGACGCGCGGCGTGCCCGCGCTATGTCGGGATTTCGGGTATGGGCGTTCGGGAATTTTTCCCTGGCATGATCGTCTCTCCTTTCTTCTGCGGCCCAGTAGTAACATCGATTTGAGTCGATCTACGGCTTAAAAGCCCAATGACCGTGATTTGTGAAATCGAACCAGCGCGCTAATGTTTATTATTCAAACGCAAACTTTTCACATTCGCCCGCCTACGGGGTTTTAACAGACATATGGCGCCCGAGAAGTTACAATTACCGCTTCCCTTCGAGCAGATCATGCAGCGCCACGCGCGTATCGCGCCTATCCGCGCCTTGAGCCCGGGAGCGAAATCAGGCCGTGGCTGTACGCGATCGCCGTCAACTTATGCCGTAATCGGACACGCGACGGCGCGCGCCGCGCGCGCGTGATCGTTGACGATGAGGAGAAAAATCCGGCAGCGGATAGGATCGTCAAGGGTCATCGTGGGTTTGGTGGAAATGAAGGTTACGCGGCTGTGCGCCTGCGCGAGCTGATTGCTTCACTCCCGCCGAAACAACGCGAAGCGCTGCAATTGCGCTACTTCGCTGGTATGGACTTCGCGGACATCGCTGCTGCTATGGAGTGCTCAGAACAAGGCGCGCGCGCGAACGTTTCTCAGGCGATACGAAAAATCAAGTTAACGTGGTGAGGCTTATGAAAATCGAAAAACTTATCGGATCCATCGGCGGCGAATTCGAAGGACATGAAATCGACGCTTTGCTTAATAACTCTCGCAGTCGGGTCGATCACGCGCTGAAACGGGTTCGGCGCCCGGACGCGGCAGTGGGCATTGTAAAATCACCGTTGGGGGATCTGCTCGTGGCAATGACGGGCCGCGGCATCGTGCTCAATCATTACTTGCTCGGTGGTGACGATCTCGCAGCTACGATTGCGAAACTTCGATTCGAACTGGATCTCGTCGACGATCGACGGACGATCAAAGAAGTCGGCGAGGAGATTCGCCGCTATATCGGCGGGGAGGCTGCGGCGCTGCGCCGGAATATCGACTTGACCCTGGCGGTCAGTCCGTTTCAGAAGAAGGTTTTGCATAAGCTCCAGGAAGTCCCGCGCGGCACTGTGGTCAGTTATCAAGCTTTGGGCGCCGCAGCGGGAGCGCCGAAGGGAGCTAGGGCCGTGGGTAATGCGATGCACAACAATCCCGTGCCCATCTATGTTCCCTGTCATCGCGTGATCGCCTCGGACGGCCGGATCGGTGGTTACGGCGGCGGTGCTGCGCGCAAATTGCAACTGCTGCGCAGCGAAGGGTTTGCGCTGGCGGACGCGGCTCTGCGCCTTCCCGACAACGTCGTCTGGGGCCACAAGGGAACTAAAATTTACTGCCGGGCCAATTGCCGGACTGCCGCGCGCGTCGACCGGTCGCGCATCTTGTTTTTTGCCGGCGCTAGAGAGGCGCGACAAGCGGGCATGCGGCCGTGCAAAATCTGTCAGCCAGCCTAGAGAGATTCCGCTTGAGACTGTAACGCACAGGACGGGCGAAGCGCTCCAAGTCTGCTGACACGGCTGGTATCGAGATCACAAAAAGGAGAAAAACAATGACGCTATTCTACAAAGAAATTGAATCACCCGTCGGCAAGCTCAAACTGGTCGCTAGCTCCAACGCCTTGGTCGCGGTTCTCTGGGAGCGCGAGCGCCCAAACCGAGTAAAACTTGATACGATGACGTTGGCTCCGCAGCACCCAATCTTGCTGGAGACCGAGCGCCAGCTTGCGGAATATTTCTCCGGCGAAAGAATCCAGTTCGATCTTCCGCTTCAGCCCGACGGGAGCGAGTTTCAGAAGAAAGTCTGGCAGGCCTTGAGAGAGATACCGTTCGGTCAAACCCGGAGCTATCTCGATCTGGCAAAAGCGCTCGGCTCATCCAAGGCTGCGCGGGCGGTTGGCGCCGCCAACGGCAAGAATCCGCTATCCATTATAGTGCCGTGCCATCGGGTGGTCGGTGCGGACGGATCGCTTACCGGATTTGCCGGCGGGGTCGAGACAAAAGCCGCGCTTCTGGCTCTCGAAAACCGTTCCACCGAAGCTATGAATGGCTAAGCGAAATTTCCGATGAGCATCCCATGGAAGATTGGCGAGCACGACATCGATTGGGAACATTCGCGGTCCCAGCTCGATGATCGCGGATTTATGTTGATCTCTGGCGTGCTCGCGAAGCAGACCTGCGAAGAAGTCGCCGGCTATTACGCCGATGACCAGCGATTTCGCTCGCGGATCGAAATGTCGCGCTATTCGTTTGGCCGGGGCGAGTATAAATACTTCAACTATCCGCTGCCCGAGATCGTCAAAAACCTTAGAGCCTGGATCTATCCGCAGCTCGCGCCGCTTGCCAATCAATGGGCCGAACGGCTTAGCAGTAAAACGCCCCGCTATCCTGAAAAGCTTACGGACTTCCTCGAGCAATGTCATCGCGCCGGCCAAAAGCGCGCAACACCCTTGCTCCTCAAATATGGCGCGGGGGACTTCAACTGTCTGCATCAGGATTTATACGGCGAAATCGTCTTTCCTTTTCAAGTTACTTGTTTCTTGAGTCAGCGCGGCAAAGATTTTGACGGCGGCGAGTTTGTCCTCGCCGAGCAACAGCCGCGCCGGCAGTCTCGCGTTGAAGTGCTCACTCCCGAGCAGGGCGATGCGGTCATCTTTGCAGTTCA
>VBKX01000121.1:0-2444 GCA_005879435.1 Deltaproteobacteria bacterium | reverse complement strand
CAGTTGCCTTCGTGCACTCACTGCAAAATTTCGCCCAAATTCATTTCGTCCTTCCCACTAGAGTTCGTCGTATAAAGAACTAAACTAGTAGCTGGAAGCGAGGTTGGCTTATGAATTCGATTCTCGCCAAGGTTCAAGGGTCGCTTTACCGGGCGACTGTCATTGCCAACTCGAGATATCGCGACGACGTTCTCAGTCTCCAGGCAATGAGTTTGACCTACTCCACGTTGCTATCGTTAGTTCCCTTCCTTGCCGTGATGTTCTCCGTGCTAAAGTCCTTCGGGGTGCAGAATGGCCTGGAGCCCTTTCTCGCGCAACTGCTGCAACCGCTCGGCGAAGAAGCATCAGCGGTGACCCTCAAGATCATGAGCTTTGTTGACAATCTCCAAGTCGGCATCCTGGGCGCAGCGGGCATGGCTATGTTGTTTTATACCGTGGTCACGCTGGTGGCCAAGATCGAGGACGCGCTCAATCGGATCTGGCGCTTACCGCGGTCACGCACGTGGGGCCAAAGGATTACGGCTTATCTGAGTGTGGTCTTGGTAGGACCGGTTATGGTTTTTACCGCTTTAACGCTCATCGCCTCGGCGCAAAGTTACTGGTTGGTGGAGCGCCTCGTTCGAATCGGCTTCGTGAGTTACATTTTTACACTGACGACCAACGTGATGCCTTTTGTCCTCTTTTGCGCCACGTTCGCTTTTCTCTACAAATTGATTCCCTACACCCGCGTGCGGCTTAGTTCGGCACTGATCGGCGGAGCCACCGCGGGTATTCTGTGGCAGCTCGTCGGTACGGCATTCGCTGTCTTCGTTGCCAACTCTGCCCGCTACGCTGCCATTTATTCGAGCTTCGCGATCATCATTGTCTTTCTTATCTGGGTTTACGTCGGCTGGCTAATTTTCCTGGTCGGCGGTGAAGTCGCCTATTTTCATCAACACCCTTCCGCCTTCATCCGCGAAGCCTTGCCCGGCGGCAAGGGGCATCGATTCCAGGAATGGCTGGCCCTTTCGGCGCTCGTCGAGATTACCCGCCGCCACCTTTCTCAAGCGCCACCGTGGCAAACCACCGAGCTTGCCGCTTATCTCGGCGTGCCGAGTCTGGAAAATCTCTTTGACGAGTATGTTAGAGCGGGAATTTTGCTCAGGTCCGCTGACCCTGAAGGTGTCGCGTTGGCGCGGCCACCGGAGACTGTGGGTCTCAAAGATGTTCTGGATATCGTGGCTATCGTGGACGATGCCACCGCGCCGGCGATCGATCATGCCGGTCCCGCCGACCAAGTCCTGCTGCAACGTGATCACGCTGTGCGAAAAGCCTTGGAAGGGACAAATCTAAGATCCTTGATCGAGGAAAATTCGGCAACGATCGTCAGGCTTCCCCAGTCTGGATCAAGCCCTGCGTCGCACTAGGATAATCACGCATTTTAGTAGTGGGTCATTTTGTCAGAGCGTCGGCCGCAAAGAAGAACCTTTATCGCTGCCGCGCGACAAATCGCAACTGTCAAAATGAACCCACTACAGGTATGGTTTTTATGCGCTGACTTGACCGGCTCAGGATTTTTTAGATTTAAAAGGTTCCTTCAATACGACCTTCACCCCGCTAATCGTTCCGGTTACCGCCTTGCGCACTTGTTGCGCCGCCTTCGAGCTGATCTGTTCAGCCGCCTTCAACGCGCCGGTGGCCGCCGCTGAGGCCGCTTCCGTCGTATCCAAGCTGATCTCTTTCGCTCCCGCTATCGCGCCCTGCACCGCGCCCTTCGCTGCTTTTGCGATGTCACCTGCTACATCCGACGTTTCTTTGACAACGTTGCTGGTGGTCTCGCTGATCGTCTGCAATGCCTCTTTGCCGCTGGCCTTGGTTCCTTGTAAAACTCCCAGAATCACTCCCTTGGCGCCTGAGCCGACATCGCCGCCGACATCGACGACCGCTTGAATGGCGGAACGGATCACGCCGGATGACGCTTCCATTAGAGACGCGCCCGTTTTGCCAGTCCCGGAAAGAACTTCGCTGGTTGATTTGAGGATGCCATTTGCCGCCGCGGCGGTTGCCTCTGTCGCATTCAGACCGATTTCTTTGGCGCCGGTAATCGCTCCTTGCATGGCACCTTTTGCCGCGTTGCCGAGGTCGCCGGCCACCGCCGACGTTTCTTTGATCACGCTGCTGGTGGCTGCCTTTATCGCATCCGCCGCTTCCACGCTGGTTTCTTTAGTCCCGCGCAGCGTTCCGACCACGGCATTCTTCGCCGCTGACCCTACGTCGCCGCCGATATCCGATACTCCACGAATCGCCGCGCGGCCGACGTCCGAAACAGCTTCAATTAATGACGTTCCCACCGAGCCCGTTCCCTTAATCGTATGCGCCAGAGTTCCGCTGACCGTATCCACCACCGCTTTCGCCACGTCACCCGTTCCTCTGATCGTTCCGACGACGCCGTTTTTTACCGATTC
>VBKX01000119.1:3160-8461 GCA_005879435.1 Deltaproteobacteria bacterium | reverse complement strand
TGTCTACCAATCAATAAGTGTCCCGTTATATTTCCGGCTTTAGATTCGATGTCATGCCGAGCAGAGCGAAGCCTCTCGGCTTTTCAGCGGGATACAAGTCGAGATTCTTCGGCGCCACCTCAGAAATGACATCACGTCGTGGTCTCCTAGTACTGAAAGACTGTCCACGCAGATCCAAAAATTTTTTCAAAAGGATTTGATAATTTATAAATTATTTAATATGTACCGCAGTGCGGCGTCGGGAAGCAATACAAAAACATATTTTGGTTAGCGCTCAAAAAGGGAACACGCTTGGAATACTTTAGTCTCGCCGAGATCGCCTACAAGAAAATCAAAGAGGCGATTCTCAAGCATGAAATCGTTCCCGGCCAGCGGCTTTCGCACGAAGATCTGGTGCTGCAACTGAAAATCAGCCAGACGCCGATCCGCGAAGCGCTGTCGCGCTTGGCCCAAGAGGGTTACGTGACGCGGCTCACCAACCGCGGCTATCGGGTCAGCGAAATGACGGCCGAGGAAGTCGAAGAGCTGTTCGGCTTGCGCCGCGCGCTGGAGGCCTACTGCATCGACGAGGCGATTCGGCGCATCACACCTGACGGCATCGCCGCGTTGGAGCAAAGTGTAAAATCGTCCCGTAAGTCGATTGCAGCGAACGAACCGCTCGTCGACCGCTATATCATCAATAAGGATTTTCACCTGACGGTCGCGCAGATCGCCGGGAACCATGCGGTCTGCCGTGTATTGGACGATACCTGTGAGAAGCTCGTGCTCAAGCGGCGCATCGAGGGCGTTTCGCAAGGCGGATTTGCGGTATTGCGGCACCACCGAGAAATTTTTCAGGCGATCAAGCGCAAGGATGCGAAAAAGGCGCATGAGCTGATGCGCGTTCACTTGGACGAGATCAAAGACACCTTGCTCAAGCAGATCGCGTCGCGGACGCGAAGGGCGCGCGCGCGGTAGATCGCGACCAGTCATTTATAACGGAGTCATGCATGGAGTGTCAGGCAAAAGACCTGCGAACGTTTCTAAAGCTTCTCGACGATCGTTTTCCCGGCGAGGTGCTGCGCGTCGATACTCGGGGCAAAGCGTTCGACCTTGCCCAGTGCGACGCCGCGGCGTTTCTCGCCAAGCTGAAAGCCGGCGGCAAGCGGCCGGCGACGTTGTTTCGCGGTTTCAAGACGCTCAGCGGCAAAACCTGGCGGGGCGAATTGCTTTTCTCCGAGCTGTCCACGCTGCGCAAGCAAGCCGCGGCGTTGGATCTCGACGGAGAAGTGAAGTTTCAAGAACTGGCCCAGGAGTTTTCCCGGCGCAATCGGCTGACTACGAAGCCGGTGAAAGGGTTGTCGCTTTTCGATATGCCGGTTTATCGCAAGGATGAGTTCGACGCTAAACCCGGCTGGCTCTGCGCCATCGGCGTCGGCAAGGAGCCGGACTCGGGACGATATAATCTGTCCTGGCACCGGATGCACGTTCATTCGCCTGAGCACGCTTCCGCGCGCATCAATCCGCGCCACCTGATGGAGTACATGAACCGCTATCGCGCCAAGGGCTTTGACAAAATGCCGGTGGCCTTCGCGCTCGGCCATCATCCGGCGTTCGAGGTCGCGGCGGGATCGAATTGCGCCTGGAGCGTCGACGAGTATGAATTCGCCGGCGGTCTGATGGACAGCCCCGTGCGTGTCACGCCATCGGCCACGCTTGGAGAAGAGTTTTTAATTCCTGCCGATGCCGAGATCGTCGTCGAGGGGATGGTCGATCTTAACAAGAAAGAAATCTGCGGGCCGTGGGCGGACGTCATGAGATATTATTCGCCGCAAACCCTCGAACCGCTGTTCACACCGACTGCGTTTCTGATGCGGAACGATCCGATCTGCATCGGCAATTGGACCGGCCACGATACTTATGGCGTGTTGGGCGCGGCGTCTTACGTTTACAGTGTTCTGAAAGAACGTTACCCACGTGTCCTCGCGGTCAATCAAGTCTGTCCTTATACCTACGTGATTCAGTTCAAGCCGAGAGTGCCGGGAGAGAGCATGCGGCTGGCTTTGATGGCGCTCGGCAGTTTCGCAGACCGGATCAAGAACGTAATTCTGGTCGACGACGATATCGATCCGTTCGATTTGGGCATGGTGATGTTCGCCATCAGCACGCGGACCGATGCGGATTCCGCGCAGATCCAGATCATCCGCGACCTTCAAGCCAATCGACAAGATCCGTCGACGGAAAAGTACTTGCGCGTCGGCGGTTTGATCATCGACGCCACCAAGCCGGTGGGCAAGCCGTTTCCGGATATCGGCAAGCCACCCGACGACGCGCTGGCGCGGATTCGGTTAGAAGATTTTGTCAGCGCGGCTGAGTTGGGAAAGATCGCGGGGTGACGTGTGGTGGTGTCGAAAAGCGTAAGTGAGCGGCGGAGCGCGTTCCTTTCCCCTTGACGGGGAAAGGTTAGGATAGGGGTGCGAAGCGCGCCATTGAAATTGAAAGGCACCCCCACCTTTGTCCTCCCCCGTCGAGGGGGAGGATTTAAACGAGAACCGGCAAAAATTGGCTACAACAAGAGTGGAAGTCGATCTATTTGCGACGGCACGGAAGGAGAAGCCTATGCCACCGGAATTTTATATTACCTGTCCGAAATGCGGCCATCGGTACAACGTGCACAAGATGATTTACGACGAGGGCGAAGATTTTTCCATGTTTTGTCCGGTTTGCACCGCGCGATATCCGCGGAAGGAAGGCAAGATCGACGCTGCCAATTTCGACATAAAAAAATAGGAAACAGAATTGAAACCCGCAGAATTCCAATATCACCGGCCGCGCGAAATCAACGAGGCGTTGAGTTTATTAAAGGAAGTGGGCGAGGACGGCAAGATTCTCGCCGGCGGTCAAAGCTTGATGCCGATGATGAATTTCCGGCTGGCCGAGCCGGCGCATCTGATCGATATTAACTTTATCGGCGGCATGGATTACATCCGGAGCGAGAAGGACGCGATCAAGATCGGCTGCTTGGCGCGCCAGTCACGCGCCCTCAGCGATCCGCTGGTTCGGCAACGCTGTCCGCTGCTTGCCGCTGCTTTGACGCACGTCGGCTACGAGCAGACGCGCAACCGCGGTACGCTTTGCGGGAGTTTGGCTCACGCCGATCCGGCGGCGGAGCTGCCGGCGGTACTGCTGGCGTTGGACGGATCACTCAAGGTCGGGAATTCAACGCGCAAGCGTGAAATAGCGGCGCGAGATTTTTTCCAGTCCTACTTAACCACCGCGCTTGCCAACGATGAGATGGTGCTCGAAGCGTCGGTTCCCGAGCAGCCGGCGCGGTCCGGTTCTTCGTTCGTCGAATTCGCGCGCCGCTTCGGTGATTTCGCGATCGTCGGTGTCGCGGTGTTGTTGGTATTTTCCAATGATGAAATTACCGACGCGCGAATTGCCTTGATCGGCGTCGGCGACAAGCCCTGGCGCGAGCGCGGGATTGAAGAGATTCTGATCGGTAAAAAAGCGACGCCGGAGCTATTCAACAAGGCGGCCGGCGAGCGGCTTACCGAAAGTCGCTGGCGAGTGTTCTGGCACGCCGCGCATTGAATGAAGCATTGCAAAAAGCGCGAATTGGCGGCTGATGACATGGTTGCGGCGCAGACAAACAGCGGGTGTCGTGAAAACTTTCCCCGTTGGAAAAGGGGGAACAAGGGGGATTTCGGCTGTGATAGAGCTGTGCGTCACTCGGAAAATCTCCCCTAGCCCCTCTTTTTCAAAGAGGGTAAATCCTGACCACGTCGAAATTGAGAATGGACTTGCAGAAAATAAGATTGATCGTCAACGGTAAGCCGATTGAAAGAGAAGTCGAGAGCCGGCTCAGTCTCGCCGATTTTCTGCGCCATGATTTGACCCTGACCGGCACGCACGTCGGCTGCGAGCATGGGGTGTGCGGCAGTTGCACGGTGCAGCAGAATGGCGCGCCGGTGCGCTCCTGCTTGATGCTGGCGGTGCAGGCCGACGAGTCCGAGATTACGACGGTCGAAGGCCTTGCCAACAATGGTTCTCTTAACCCGCTGCAGCAGGCGTTCAAGAAACATCACGCGCTGCAGTGTGGCTTCTGCACGCCGGGATTTTTGATGACGGCGGATGCGCTGTTGCGCAAGAGCGGACCGCTCAACGACGCCGAGGTGCGCCAAACGGTTTCGGGCAATCTGTGCCGCTGCACGGGTTATCAGAATATCGTCGACGCCATCGTCGAAGCTTCGGGTGGACAACCGGCGGCGCGAGCACACCATGAACACGCGACTTCCTCCAAGTTCATCGGCGCGCGGGTGGAACGCGCCGAAGACCACGAGCTTTTGTCCGGCAAAGGCGTATTTGTCGACGACATCGATTTTCCCGGCATGTTGCACGCACACGTTGTCCGCAGCGTCCATGCGCGCGCGAGGATTTTGCGTATCGATACCGTAGCGGCCAAACGCGCTCCAGGCGTCGTCGACGTCATCACCTTCGAAGATCTCGGCGCGGTGCGCAAACTGCCGCTGACGATTCCCCATCCGAATTTGAAACCGCTTACCGAATTTCCCATGGCCAAGGATCAGGTGCGCTACGTCGGCGAGCCGGTTGCGGTGATCGTCGCCAGCTCCCGTCATTTAGCCGAAGACGCCGCGCCGCTGGTCGAAGTGGGGTACGAAGTCACGACAGCCTGCGTCGATATCGAAAAAGCGCTGGCGCCGGACGCGCCGCGCGTGCACGAGAGCGAAACCGATAACGTCGCCGGCTATATGAAGCAATCGACCGGCGACGTCGAGAAAGCATTTGCCGAAGCAGATCACGTCATCAAAGAAACTCTGCGGGTGCATCGCGGTGGTTGCCACGCCATCGAAACCCGCGGCATCGTCGCGCAATTCGATCCGAAGGCCGGCTTTCTAACCATCTGGGCGTCGTGCCAGGGGCCGCACCGGATTCGCCGCACGCTATTACAATTGATGGACATGCCGGAGCATAGGGTCAGAGTGATTGCGCCGCGGGTCGGCGGCGGCTTCGGGCCCAAGGGCGGTTTCTATCCGGAAAACTTTCTGGTGCCTTGGCTGGCCGTGCGATTCGGCACGGCGGTGAAGTGGATCGAGGATCGGCGCGAGCATTTCATATCCAGCCGCCAGGAGCGCGATCAGACCCATTGGGTCGAAGCGGCGTTCAGCAACGACGGAAAAATCGTCGGCCTGAAGAATTTTTTCCTCTATGACACCGGCGCCTATAGTACGAGCTTGGTTGTCCCTTGGATTACCTTGGCGACGATTCCGGGGCCGTACAAGGTTCCCAACCTGCAGTTGG
>VBKX01000119.1:0-3143 GCA_005879435.1 Deltaproteobacteria bacterium | reverse complement strand
CGCAGGCGGTCTACGTGATGGAAAAGGTCATGGATCGGATTGCGCGGGAGTTGGACATGGATCCGGCCGAAGTGCGGCGGCGCAATCTTATTCAGAAAGACCAGTACCCGTACAGCGTCGGCATTCTCTCCCGCGACAACAATCCGCTCGAGTACGACAGCGGCAATTATCCTGCATGCTTGGAAGAAGCGCTCAGGATGATCCGCTACGAAGATTTCCGCAAATCGCAACTAGCGGAGCGCAAGCGTGGCGTGCGGCTCGGCGTCGGCATCGCGGCGTATGTCGAAGGCACGGGCTTCGGCCCCTACGAGGGCGGCAGCGTCAAGGTCGGCACCGACGGCAAGATTTACGTTTTCACCGGCGCGGCATCGCAGGGACAAGGACAAGAGACGGCCCTCGGTCAGATCTGCGCCGACTATCTCGGCGACGGCGTCGGAACTTTCGCCAGCCGGGTGATGGTGACCGCGGGCAACGCCATCGCTCAGGCTTCGTCGCAGTTACGACAGAAGGCGCTGGAGCTTGCGGCCAACAAACTCGAATGCCGCAAGGAAGATCTGGATTTGGTCAACGGCGAAATTTTCGTCAAGGGAACGCCGGAAAAGAAAATCACTTTGCGAATGCTCGCGCACGAGGCGGCGAACCGGGTGTCGGGCTTCATGGTCGACCGCAGCATCGAACCGGGACTGGAAGCGACGGTTTATTATTCGCCGCGGCGTTCGACCCATTCCAACGGCGTGCACGTCGCCGTTGTCAAAGTCGATGAGGAAACCGGCCACGTGGAAGTTCAGCGCTACGCGGTGGCGCATGATTGCGGCACGATGATCAACCCGATGCTGGTGGACGGCCAGATTCACGGCGGCGTCGCCCACGGCATCGGCAACGCGCTCTACGAAGAAGTGATTCACGATGAGAGCGGGCAGATTTTGAACGGCAGTTACATGGACTACTATTTACCCGGCGCCATGGAAGTGCCGCGCATGGACGTCGCGCATCTCGAAACGCCGACACCGCTCAATCCGCTCGGCTGCAAAGGCGCCGGCGAAGGCGGCACGATCCCCGCGCCGACCGCTGTCGCGCTGGCGATCGAAGATGCGTTATCGGACTTGAGAGTGAAAGTAGACCGGATACCGGTGCGTCCGGAGGTGTTGTTGAATTCGATAGAAAACGCGAAACGAGAAACGTGAGGTGTGAAGGGTAAGGCGTGAGGGGTGCTCCCCCTCGTACTGGTTTTTAGGTCATAAAGGAGGTGTAGCGATGGTCATGATGGAACGGTTCGGTAGTCCGAGTACGAGGTTAATGTCGGTGATGAAAAGTTTTCAGGTCCCGGTGCGCTCGGTGCAGCCAGGCGATAAATTGCTCGTCATTACCGATGATGCGATGGATCCGCTGATCTGGCAGTGCATGATGGCGGCGATCAACGAAAAAGGCGGCGAGGCCGTGCTATGCATGTGGCCGCGATTGCCGCGCCACTTTGCCGACGTGCCGCAGATGGCCATCGAAGCGGCGCGCGGCGCCGACGTGATCGTCGCGCTCACCACCACCGCGATGAGCAACTCGACGCCGGGCTCGCGCGCCATGCGCCAAGCTTGCGGCGGGCCGATGTGGCTGATGGAGGAATTGACGGTTGAGATTCTCGTCGACGGCGGCGGCCGAACTTCCATGGCAGACGTCGAAGAGATTTGTGCCCTCGGCCGCAAAGTCGGCGAGCTGCAGGACAACGGCAAAAAAATTCGCGTGCAAGCCGATAACGGCACCGATCTCACCGCCGAGATCGGCGGCTTGGAGCCCGGATTTTTTGCCAACTGGTGGGGACGAATTCCTTTCGGGCGCAACCCGAAAAACGGCAAGTTGGCCGGCGGCACATGGCCGTGGGGCGAGGCTCACGTGGAGCCGGTGCCGGGGACGGCCAACGGCAAAGTTGTCTGGGAAGTAACGGCGCAGTATCCGCCCGGCCGCTGGAAGCACCCGGTGACGTTAGTTATCGAAAATGGCCGCTGCATCGACGTTCAGGGCAAGACCGAGGCCGATCAAGTGCGCTGGTTCGTGAAAACCTACGGCGACGAGAACTCGTGGCTCGTCGGCGGTGAGATCTCAATCGGCCTCAACAAACTTTGCCAGAAAGATAACGACTCGGTGCGCGAGTGGAAAAAACATTACGGCGCGATGCATTTCGGTATCGGCCACGGCGCCGACCGCGGCAAGGTGAACAGCATTCTGCGACTGGAAGGGATCACCGATTACATTACGATGACCATCGACAATACGGTGGTATGCGAGAAGGGGCAGTTTAAGATCTGAGATTGTACACTGCGAACAACGCAAATTATTCGTGAGAACATTCTGTCGTAAAATTTGGGGTGTGTTTACAGTGGCGTATGTTTGGGCTCTTTCCCCTTTGGCAAAGGATTAGGGGGATTTGTTCGCAGATGCAAAACCCGTGGCAACTGGAAAATCTCCCCTGGCCCCTCTTTTTCAAAGAGGGGATGCTCTGAAGACAGCCATAAAAAGGACTGAACAATGGCAAGCACAATAGCAGAGCGCCGGCCGCGACGGTTTAATGATTTACGCGAATATTTATCCGTCGTGAAAGAGATGGGTCATCTCAAGATGATCGAAGGCGCGGATGGGGAGCTGGAGATCGGTGCGCTTACCGGGATGATCGGCGCGCGGCGCGATTGTCCGGTCTTGCTCTTCGACGCCATCCAAGGTTATCCGCGCGGCATGCGCTTGATGACCAACATGCTCAACAACGCCGAGCGGCAGAAGATCATTCATGGATGCCCAGCCGAGATCAGCGAAGCCGAAGCGGCGCGTTGGTGGAACACCGAGGTGAAAAAATTTCAGCCGCTGCCGCCGGTGTTCGTCAACGATGCGCCGGTGAAACAAAACGTTAAAGAGGACAAAGACGTCAATCTCAAGATTTTCCCCTGGGCCCGCTGGCATGAGAAAGATGGCGGCGGCTATATGTGTGCGACTTCAACGGTGACGCGCGATCCCGGAAGCGGCTACATCAACGTCGGCTCCTATCGCTTTAAATTGATCGATGAGACGACTTGCGTCGGCCACATGGCTTCAGGACATCACGGCGACATCATCAGCAAACAATATTGGAAACAGGGGAAGGCCTGTCCAGTGGCGATCTC
>VBKX01000118.1:7675-8493 GCA_005879435.1 Deltaproteobacteria bacterium | reverse complement strand
CGCTAAAAGTGAGCTGATAACTTCCCACCTGTAATGTACTTGGCCTAAAAGTGAACACACCCGTGCCGGCGTTGAAGCTCGCGTTGGTCATCAACGGCAACGGCACGACATAGAGGCTAACCGGGGCGCCGGTGCCGCTCGTGGCGGAGACGGTGAACGTTAAAGTTTGGCCGAGATTGACGGTCTTATTACCGATCGGGTTGAGAACCAAAGCGGGACTGATCGTCGCCGTGGTTTGCGAAAGTCCGCTGGCGTTGAATGAGTCGGTCACGGTCAAAGTCACAGTGTATGTGCCAGACGCACTATAAGTGTGAGTTGCATTGGGACCGCTCCCAGTGCCACCGTCGCCAGACGTCCACGCGAAAGTGATCGGGTTGCCGTCCGGATCGTTGCCCGAGCCGTTGAACTGTACCGGCACACCGACGCTACCGGTGTATGGACCGCCGGCGTTGGCCGTGGGCGGATGGTTTAGCTGGATCACCGTGATCGACACCGTGGCGGCAGCGCTCGCAGCGACGCCGTCGGTGGCGCTGAAAGTAAAACTATCGGCGCCGAAATAATTCGCCGTCGGTGTGTAACGTACAGTGGCTGTACACGCGGCTCCTTGACCCTCGACCGTGCAGTTGGGCGCGCCGACGTTGCCGAGCGTTCCATGGCTTGGCGGCGTGGCGATAGTGAAGGTCAACGCGGCGCTGTCTATATCGCTGGCGCTCAACGTGACGATGAGCGGCGTATTCTCATTGGTGCTGACCGACTGCGCTTGCGCCACAGGCAAATCGTTGACAGCGACGACGTCGATGTTCACCATCGCCACGTTG
>VBKX01000118.1:0-7623 GCA_005879435.1 Deltaproteobacteria bacterium | reverse complement strand
TCGTTTCTCGGTGTATAGTTGAACGAGCCGTCGGCGTTGAGCGCAAAGGACAACGCGCGTCTCGGACCACTGACAAGTACAGCCGTGGAGCTCGTCAGTAACGCAATGCTGTCATTGCTGAGGACTCCGGGGGTCGGAACACTCTTCGCCGAGTCCTCGTTCGTGCTTTCAGGATCGTTTTTGGCAATCGGGAAGGTATTCGGCGCGATCACCGCGATGGTGACCATGGCGACGTTACTGTCGCTGATGCCGTCGTTGACTTTGTAAGCGAAGCTGTCCGCGCCGGTGAAGTTGGCCTGCGGCGTGTAGTCGAAGGAACCGTCGGGATTGAGTGTAAACGATGCCGCGTGGCTCGGCCCGGCGATCAAAATTGCCGTTCGGCCAGCGAGCGGCGTATCGAGATCGTTATCATTGGCCAGTACTCCCGGCACGGGAATGCCGAGCGCGGTATCCTTTTCGGTATTGTAAAAGTCGTTGGTCGCGATCGGAGCGTTATTCGCCGGGAGCACGGCGATGGTCACCGTCGCTTCGTTGCTGTCGTTGCTGCCATCGTTGGTCTTGTAGGTAAAGCTATCCGCGCCCGTGAAGTTGACAGCCGGTGTGTAGGTGAAAGAGCCATCCGGGTTGAGTGTAAAATTCGCGGCGTTCGCCGGGGGATTTACGAGCATGGCGGTCAAGCCGCCCGCCTGCGTGTCCAAATCATTGTCGTTGCCGAGGACGCCGGGGGCTGCAATGCTAAACACAGTGTCTTTGTCGACGCTGTAGAAATCATTGACCGCAACCGGCACATCGTTGACGGCGTTAACAGCGACGCTGACCGTGGCGACGTTGGAGCAGGCCGCCGTCGTTCACCTTGAAGGTGAAGCTATCGGTGCCGCTGAAATTTGCGTTGGGAGCATACGAAACGGTAGCGGTGCAATTCGAGCCGAGGGTGCCGGTCCCGTTGGGCACGCTGGCGCACGTTGGCGAGCCGATCGCGCCGAGATTGCCATTGCTTGGAGCGGTGACAAGAGTGAAAGTCAGATTTCCACTGTCGATATCGCTTGCGCTGAGCGTGACGAGGACAGGGTTGTCCTCGTCAGCCGGCGCGGTACCGCTATTGGCTACCGGGGCGTCGTTTACCGGCTGAACCGTGATAGAGATAATCGCGACGTTGGAGTCCAGAGCCCCATCGTTGACCTTGAACGTAAAACTGTCCGGGCCGTTATAGTTCGCGATGGGACTATAGGTCACTGTCGCAGTGCAGTTGGAGCCTGAGCCACTGGCGACACAGTTGGGCGTAGAAATAGCGCCTAGCGAGCCATTGGTGGGTCTGGCGATGATACTGAAACTCAAACTCGCGCTGTCCACGTCGGTGGCGCTGATTGTGACCGCTGCCGCGGCGTCCTCGTTCGCGGTCACGCCCGCGTTATTCGCCACCGGCGCGTCATTCACGGCGCCGACGGTGACCGAGGCCGTCGCGATATTTGAATCCACACCACCGTCATTCACCTTAAAGGTGAAGCTGTCGGGGCCGCTGTAGTTGGCCGCGGGAGTGTAGGCAACCGTGGCGGTGCAAGTTGACCCCGAGCCACTGGCGACGCAGTTGGGTGCCGTAACGTTGCCGAGGGTTCCATGAGTCGGATTGGCGACGATGCTGAAGCTCAAACTCGCGCTGTCCGCGTCGCTCGCGCTTAGCGTGACCACGACGGCGGTGTCCTCGTCTGTGGAAGCGGTCGTGTTATTCGCCGTCGGCGCTTGATTGGTTCCCACCGCGGTGACCACCACGGTGGACGGCGCGCTGGCGAACTGCCCGTCGTTGACGACGAGCTGGAAAGTATATTGACCGGCTACCAACGCAGTGAATGATGAGCTCGCCGTGTTTGGGGCGCTGAGATTTATTGAGCTTCCTGCCGGTTGGGAGACAATGGTCCATTGGAACGTCAATGGCGCCCCTTCCAGATCGATACTCTGAGTCCCGTTCAGGGTCACAAGCTGATTGGTTGAAACAGTTTGATTCGCTCCGGCGTTGGCTACCGGTGGGGCATTGGGAAATTCGAAAGCACCGGCATCGAACGCCGGTACTCGATCGGCGTTGCCATCGGCGGGTCGGATGCCTTCGATTACAAAGTCGGCTTCGAAAATCGGGTTGTAAGATGGATTGAAGCCGAGGGTGCGGGGGTCCATGCCGACGTCGATGGCCAGCGAATTCGGCTTGAGACTGAAATCGTCGTCCGCCGTATTGGCCAGGTTGTCGGGCCCGTTCAGATTGACAAATAAGTTGCCCGGCAGATCGCAGCCGGGAAGCGCGCCGACTCCCGTGCCTTCATTCCCCAGGGGTGTGAAGTTGCTGGCGTCCGTGGAGTCCAAGACCTGAGTGGAGATCTGCCCCTGGGTGTTGCCGCAGACGAGATTGTTTAAAAGCTTGATGCCCGCCGGCTGCGGCGTGGTGGAGCTCTCCCTTCTCACTCCGAACCTTCCGCCGGTGGTTCCGGAAGCCGTGCCGTTATGGTTGATGATATTGTTGGCAAGCGTGATCGTGTGATTGCGCGCGACGTCGACGCCGTTCCACTGGTTGCTGTAGATCGTGTTGTTGATGATGTAATGCGGTCCGCCGTCGGCGTCGACGAAGCTGATGCCGTTTCGGCCGTTGGCATGAATCAGATTGTTGACGATCAGCGTGCCCGGGTTGCCGCGGGTTACCGTGATGCCGCCGTCGCACGAACTGCTTCCGTTGCCGAAGATTCGATTGAGCTCGATATGGATGTCCTGATTTTGATTGTTGCCGCCGAGCAGGGAAATCGCCTGGCCACCGGTTCCGGTGATGGTGAGGCCGCGAATCGTGATGAACTTGGACTGCTGCAGACGGATCGCGTAGTTGCCTGTGCAAGCGCCGGGCGCTCCCGTCAAAACAACTTGCCCGGGTTGCGTGACCGGATCAGCTTCAATGATGATTCGGTCGATCTCGGTAGCACCTTGGAAATTGTTCTTGCCGTTAAGTTCTAATTTTTCGGGATAAGTGCCGCCTTGGATTTGGATAACGTTGCCGGGACCGGCGGCATTGATGGCAGCTTGTATGGTGGTGAAGCAGGGTGACTGTCCGCCGCAGGTGGGATCGGTACGATTAACGTGGAGTGTGCTCGGTTGCTGCGCCGTAACCGCAATCGGAAGAAAGAACGCTCCAAGAAGCGACACGATTGCAGCGCCCAAAAGCTTTGCCATTGTTGCCTCCGCAAGACCGGCATAATGGGCGAGCTTAGTACTACAATGTGCGGATGCTTGTCCAATAATTAATTCTTATAAGTGCATTATAAGTAAAACTTATAACAGGCACTCGAGGCAATTTTGGCGCAGGATCGAACGCCGCAGCAGCAGTGAGAACGGTTAGGATAAACGCTCCGCCCATGCCCATCCGCATTCGCCAATAGCGGGTAAAGTGTAATAAATTCGACATTCAGAAGGGAACTGACTATGCCGCTGTCTTACGACGACCTCATCGAACCTGCGATAATCAAACAAGTCTCCAAAAGCGTCGCGTACTGCCGCTGTACGCGAAGTAAGAATCTGCCGTTTTGCGATGGCTCGCACGCCGTGACCAACATTCAGCCGTTTGTTCTCGAGCTCGAACAGCCGGAAACCATCGCCATCTGCCGCTGCTGGAGATCAAAAGATCACCCCTACTGCGACGGCACCCATGGCCGCTTGGTAAAACCCAAAGAGCGTCCACCGAGAAATCACGGATGAGTCCTGAATTGAGTGATTCTTTTGGTTTATACAACTTGAACGATTGGAACGTTTTGAACCCGACTAAAAGGAGTCCCCCATGGTCGAAATGAAAAATCCTATTAAGGAAGCCGACGCGAACCCGGGCGTCAATCACCTGAGCATGTGGAGAACTGATCTGGCATATTATTGGGTGATCAATTGCGAAGGTCGGCTCCAGGACGACATGCACTACCATGATAACGATGATCATATTTTCATGTTGCTCGAAGGCGAGTGCACCATCCGCACTCCGCACAAAGAGTTTGTCCTGAAGCAGTTCGACACGGTGCTGCTCCAATCCGGCGAGCCTTACCAGCTGTGTAATACGGGCACCGGGAGAATGTTGCTGCTCGGCGCCGGCAACTCAGGGGTCGACGGCAAGCCCAGAACCCGCGTGCCGAAAATTCCGAGTCACATACCGGTCACAGATCCGATTGTTGCGTGATGGCGCTGAGATCTACGCGCTGGCGCGCTAATTCAGCTCGGTAGCGACGGCTGACGATCAGCAGCGCGGTCGCGGTGATCGCGCAAACCGCGCCGCAGATGGCGAAGGTCCAATCCATGCCGATCACCGCGCCCGAGGCGCCGATGAGCATACTGCCCAGCGACCAGAGTCCGCGGTCCATAAAAAAGAGACTCAGTACGCGTCCGAGCAGATGGTCCGGCGTAGAGGTCTGAATGGCGGTGTTCGAGAGCGCGCGCCCGGCGATCTGGCAAAATCCGATCATCGCCAGAAAGAGAAATGACAAAAAGAAGTTGTGCGAAAAGGCGAACAAGGCGATCGACACCGCAAACCCCAATGAGCTGACGCATATGGATCGGATCCCGACGCGGAGCTTGTTCACCGAGGCCAACACCAACGCCGCCACTGTGGCACCGACGCCGGGCGCCGACATCAGCAAACCAAAGCCTGACGCGCCGACGTGTAGAACATTGGTAGCAAAAATCGGCACAAATCGGTTGTACGGCGCGCCGAACGTGGCAATCACATAGGAGAGTCCGACGATATAAAGCATTCGCCGATTGCTTAGCAAATAGTGGAATCCTTCCTTCACGTCAGCCCAAATATTCTGTTGATCCTTGCGTTTTTCCCAGGGTGGCAACTCCATCAGGTAAAGATTGAAAAGCAGAAACACGAAGCTGATTGCGTTAACCAAAAAACACCCGGCAATGCCGACCGACGCGATGATCAATCCACCCGCCGAAGGTCCCAAAATTTTTGAGAAGTTGAACACCGAGGACTGCAGCCCGATGGCATTAAGCAGCTCCTCTTTGGGCACGAGACTGTTGACCAAGGATTGGCGCGACGTCTGATTGATCGTATTGACGATCCCAAGAAAAAAAGCCAGCACGGCGATGTGCCATAATTGAATCACCTCAAACTGTACCGCCAGCCAATAGATGAAGGCTTGGATCATGGCCGCGGTCTGAGTGATCATCAGCACGCGTCTGCGGTCGAATCGATCCGCGATGGCGCCACCGAGCGCGCCAACCAAAAGCCGCGGCACGGTGTCAAAAAAAGCTACTACGCCGATGGCGACCGGCGAGCGCGAGACGTGCCACACCAGCCAACTCTGCGCGACGTTCTGCATGAAATCGCCTGAGCTCGATATCAGCGCGCCTTCCAACAAGAGACGGAAATTGCGATGTTTGAGGGAGCGTAAGGTTCGAAGATTCCTGAAGCTTGGCATGGTCAGTTGTACGATGAAGCGCGCACTTTCTATTCTTACGCTTCCACGTAACCTTTGCAAAGCGCTTGCGCAGTTTTGCTTGACCGGAATTGTATCGCGCCGCCGCACCGCGTAGGATGATGCCGGCCCAATCGCAGTCTCTGAACACATCAAACCCTTAGCGGAGAAATCCTATGTTTCAGATGCCCATCGTCGATTTGCTTGAGCGCGGCCGCGGTCTTGCGGAGAGCGGCAAACGGGTCAGCGTGCTCTGGCAGCATGCCGACACATTGATGTTCTTAGCGCGCGGACGGGATTACCGCAGCGAATTTCACATCAACCCGAGCGATGAAACCATGCAGATGATCAAAGGGGAAATGCGCCTGCACTACCGCACGATGGCAGGCAAAGAAGAAGTGGCGGTCATTTGCGAGGGCTCGATCATTTATACCCCCGCCGGCACGCCCCACTCGCCCCGTTTTCCCTCCGACGCCTTCGCGCTGATAGCAGAACGAAAACGACGAGACGGCGAGATTGACCGCTTTCACTGGTACTGCGCCAAGTGCGACGGTTTTCTCCACGAAGAGAAGTTCGTCGTGCGCGACTACGCGGAAGATCCGGTGTCGAAAGCGTACCAGTGTTTTTTCGGCAGCGAAGAATTTCGCACATGCAAAAAATGCGGCGAGATTATGCCGGCGCCACGATCACTGTGATTGTACTGGTGGCGCCGGCGGCATTTCGAACAGTTTGAACAGTTTATACAGGTTAAAGCATCTGCGCATCCGTCACAGCGAATTGAGAAACGCCAGTAAATCGTTTACTTCTCTCGGCGTCAGCGCGCTAAACCGCTGCTTGGCGCGCGCGCCTTGCCCGTCGTGAGCAAGGATCGCATCGGCAAACGTAGTCGCGCTCCCGTCGTGGAGAAACGTCGTGCGCGCGCCCAATCCCCAGAGCGGCGCCGTGCGCATTTCACGCCCGCTCGCTTGTCCCTGTTCAATGCCATCGCCTAAACTTCCCATGTCATGGAGCAGGAAATCCGAGAACGGAAAAAATCTGACCCGATCCAAGGCCGGGACAGAGCTTCGGCCCGTCTGCAATACCGGAAGGTGACAGCCGGCACAGCCGATTTTTAAGAAAACCAGTTCACCGGCCAGTGTTTGGCGTGTGATCGGCCCGCGCGGCGGCGGCGCAAGAAACGTCATGAAGTCCGCGAACGCCTGCACACCCGACCCGTCGTCTTCCAGTCCTGCAATCAAATCGCAGGTCGGCGGCACGACGCAGTTTCCTTGCGGACAATTTTCATTCGGAAACAGCGGCGACGTTATACCCATTTCGTTCAAATACGCGTCGGCGGCGAATTGTTTCAGATTGGGATTTTGTCCCTTCCAACCAAATTTGCCGACGGCGGAGCGATTCGTCGCCAGATCGGTGACCCGGTTCGGGCGCCCGGCGATCTGCGGCGTCAAGCGTTTTTGCAATTCGGCGATGCTGATGAATACTTGGTCCGGCACGTTATCGACCAACCCCAAGCCAAAGAGCGGTGTCGTCTTGCGCTTGGTTTGGATGGTCGCTTCGGGTGGCACAGTTTCTCCGGAAATATTGCAGGACGCGTCGATCTGCCCGATGCCCTGTGACTGGATAAGCGATCCGCCAAACTGGCTCAACGGATCAAAGTGATGTTTCGTGATCGTGCCAAAACGCATCTCCGTGATGTCGCTGTCGCCGCCGACCGCCGGACTCGAATGGCACTCGGCGCAGGATTTGCCATTGAATACCGGACCGAGTCCGTCGGCCTGAGTTTCCTCTTGGATGAATTCATCTTTTCCTTCGTCGAATTGAGTCATTTGTGCGGTCGTCAATCCGGACAGCGGGTCGCCGAAAAATTGCGGACTGTTCGCGGTGGCCTTCCAGGCAAACAAGCTCGCGAGTAGAAATGCTGAGAAGGTCAAGGGTAATTTGGAATTCATGAGCAGCTCCCTTCGATTTGTCGCCCGCTGGGACCTTCAGTCGATGAATCTCGACAGACGGTCGCCGCGCTAACCTTGAATCCCGAGATATTTAACAACACCTTTCTGGCAATCCGCATGCCGAAGGAGGACTCATGAGCTTCGGTAACGAAACGATCAACGAGCGAACAAATACTCTGCGGCGGATCTAGACGCCGCTCAAAATTGAACTTGGATGCGGCACTTTGTGCACCGCGCAACGG
>VBKX01000639.1 GCA_005879435.1 Deltaproteobacteria bacterium | reverse complement strand
ACAGCATACACAATTCAGCGGCAAGGCGCTCGAATACTTCGACGAGGAGAGCAAACAGAAAGTCGTTCCCTTCGTTATCGAGCCTTCAGCCGGCGCCGACCGCGGCACCTTGGCGTTTCTCGTCGACGCCTACAACGAGGAAGAAGTAAAAGGCGAGAAACGCGTCGTATTGAACTTTCACCCTGAGCTCGCACCGATCAAGATCGCAGTTTTGCCGCTGCTGAAAAAAAATTCTGGCATCGTCGAGACGGCGCACAAACTTTGCGTGGATTTGCGCAAGCGCTGGCATTCCGTCTACGACGACACGGCGTCCATCGGCCGGCTCTATCGGCGCCAGGACGAAGTGGGGACGCCGTTCTGCGTCACCGTCGATGTCCAAACCGTCGGCGACGAGAAGGCCCCCGCCGATGAAAAAGTGACGATCCGCGATCGCGATAGCATGTTGCAGGTGCGTGTCGCCATGACTTCGCTTCCGACCGTCATGGACAAGCTCATGGCCGGGGAGTGGGCCGAAGTTTACCGTGAACACGGCGTCACCAACGACTAAGGATCGCGCTGGGTGAATTCACCGGCGCAAAAAAGAGGACAGAGCGATTCTCCGCTATTACCATCGCGTCAAGTTTCTCGTTGATCGCTACCGCCGGTTCCTGCTTCTCGGCATCCTCTCGCTCATCGCCACCGACCTTGCCGGTATCGCCCTGCCGTGGTTGATCAAGGGCGGCATCGACACGGCGCTGCGCAGCCCGAACGGCGAGCGCTCGTTGATCAAGTATCCCGCGCTGATTCTGCTCGGCGCGGCGCTGCAAGGACTTTTCCGTTACTGCTGGCGCATCAACATTCACGGCTTCTCGCGCCGCTGCGAAGCCGATCTGCGCGATCGCGTGTTTTCGCATTTGCAGAAGCTGCCGCTCAGTTACTTCCAGTACGCTAAAACCGGCGATCTGATGTCGCGTCTTACCAATGACATCCACGCCGTGCGCGAGCTGATGGGCTTCGGCTCGCTGGCGATTGTCGACGCCACAGTCGTGATTGTTTTCAGCCTGACTCTGATGATCACCATCGATCCTTGGCTCACGCTTTGGTCCATGCTCGCGATGCCACTGATTCCCCTCGTGGTGCGTGTCTTCGGCCGGCAAATATTTCGCTGGTCGCGCGAAACCCAAGTGCAGCTGAGCGACATGAGCGCTTACGTGCTGGAGAATCTTTCTGGCATTCGCGTCGTGCAGGCGTACGCGCAGGAGCAAAACCAGATCCGTGGCTTCGACGCGGTCAGCTCCGAATATCGCCGCAAATCCATGTGGCTCGCCACGCTGTGGGGAGTTTTTTGGCCGCTGATGCAGGTGATGACGGGATTGGCCGCCACCGTAGTGCTCTGGCTCGGCGGACGCCAGGTTTTGCAAGGCACGATGACCCTGGGCGAGTACGTCGCCTTTACCGGATATTTGGGGATGCTGACCTGGCCGCTGATGGCCATCGGCTATACGGCCAATCAATACCAGCGCGGCACGGCGGCGCTCAGCCGCATCGCTGAAGTGTTGGACATGCCGATTTCGCCCCGCTATCAACCGTTGCCGGTGTCGAACCGCGCCCTGCCGATCCGTGGCGACGTCGAGTTTCGCAACCTCATTTTCGCCTACGACGGAGCGCATGCGCCGGCGTTAAAAAATATCAATCTGCAGATTCCCGCCGGAACCGTCTGCGGCATCGTCGGCGAAACCGGTTCCGGCAAAAGCACCTTGGTCAACCTGTTGCTGCGGCTTTACGAGCCCGATGATCAGACCATCTTTGTCGACGGCGTAGATATCAAGCAGATGGCCCGCCGCCTGGAGGACGCCGTCGGCTACGTTTCGCAGGAGATTTTTCTTTTCTTCGGGTCGGTCAGAGACAATATTCTTCTCGGGGCGGAGAACGGCGATACCGATCGGGTGGACGAAGCGGCGCGCATCGCACAACTCTTGCCGGCGATCGACTCTTTCGGCGCCGGCTTCGACACCGTGATCGGCGAGCGCGGCATGCGCTTGTCGGGCGGGCAAAAGCAACGCACGGCGCTGGCCCGAGCGATCATCAAGAATCCGCCGATCTTGGTTTTAGACGACGCTTTTTCCAGCGTCGACGCCGAGACCGAAGACGAAATTCTCCGCGAGCTGAAACGATTCATGCGTGGCCGCACGACCTTGTTGATTTCGTATCGGATCTCGACGGTGCGCGAGGCGGACCGCATCGTCTACTTGAGAGCCGGCGAGCTGATCGAGCAGGGCACCCACGCAGAACTGATCGCGCGGCGCGGCGCCTACTACGAGCTCTATCGGCGCCAAAGTTTAGCGCGTGAGGTCGAATCTCTGACGCGCGCGGAAGGCCGCCCGTGAGCCAAGAATTGCACCACGAAGAGGAGATTCTCGGCAAGGCTTATGATGCCCGGTTGATGGCGCGCATCCTGCGCTATCTGCGGCCCTACTGGAAGCTGCTAGCGATCTCCTTCGTTTTTCTCATGCTCCAGACCGGCAGCCAGCTACTCGGTCCTTATATTACCAAGGTCGCCATTGACCGCTACATTGCTCAGCATGATGTGCACGGACTCGATCTGATGGCGCTGGCCTATTTGGGCGTCGTCTGCTTCGGCTTCGTCGTCCTGTTTATTCAGACTTACACGACGGAATATACCGGCCAACGGGCCATGCACGACTTACGCATGGAAGTTCTTTCTCATCTGCAAGAGCAGGATTTGGCGTACTTCGACCGTAACGCCGTCGGGCGGCTCCTAACGCGCACGATCAACGACGTCGAAACGCTCAACGAGCTTTTTAGCACCGGCGTGGTCGGGCTTCTCGGCGATGTCTCCATCGTTTTTGGCATCGCCGCGATGATGCTTTGGCTCGATTGGCGGCTCGCGCTGGTTTGCCTCGCCGCCTTTCCGGTGATTCTCTACGCCAGCCGCTTTTATCGGCGGCGGGCGCGCGAGGTTTACCGCGAAAGCCGGC
>VBKX01000117.1 GCA_005879435.1 Deltaproteobacteria bacterium | reverse complement strand
GGAGCGTATCGCGCATGTCGTATTTCAGCCGCAGGTTAGGATCTTTCGTCAATCTCTGCTGGCCTTCTTGAAAGACTTTTCGCGCTTCCTCGGCGCCGGCACGATTGGCGCAGTCGTTACGCAACTTGACGAGCTCGTCGGTGATCAGGTTTTTGTTCCAGACGATCGTTTGCAAGAACGCCCGCATCGACTCCGCGGTGCCGTTGTAGGCGCGGATCGCGCGCATGCCTTCGGTCATGGGGATTTCCATTCCCATGGCGCCGGAGATGGTATTGCTGGCGATCAACACGAGCTTGTCGACACGATCGGGATGTTCTAGAGCGTATTTCGCCGCGACCCATGCGCCCTGGGAGTTTCCACCAACCACGGCTTTTTCAATGCAAAGCGTGTCCATGAATGCTTCGAGCTGATCGACCCGACTTTGCACGCCTTCGCTCGCCGGATAGTAGGGATCGGTCTCACCAAAGCCGCCGACGCTGTCGAGAGCATAAACTTGAAATTTTGTCGCCAACGTCGGCATCAGCTGAGCGAAACCGGCTTCACCTGATGAGCCCGGACCGCCGCCGTGACACAGCACAACAGCGGCGCCGTTGTTACCGCCCTCGGTATAATGGGTGCGAATCCTTCCCGCCATCACGTTTCGAGAACGCAAAACAGTATCAGTCATAATCAGTTTCCTCCTCGCACGTCGAAAATCGAAGTGAATTTTTGAGACGTTATGCGGACTCAGCCGACGCTAGATCCCAGTAACCCACGGCCATGCCGAGCAGGCCGCGGTAAAACGGCTCATAGGTGAGCAGCTCGGGCTTACAATCGCCAATCATACCCATCAAAGTAATCCACTGGCGCAGCTCGATCTCACCGTTTTGGATCAAGTCCTGGTTGGACAATCGCGCGAGCTCACGGCCCCGGCCATCCTGCATCCATGCAAGAATTTTTCGATCGAAATCCTGGCAAATGAAACCGAGAGTGCAGGGACCTTTATAATGATTCCAAGGATAACCGGCGCTATCACGCGTTTTTCCGCGGGCAACGAGCCGATCACTTTTCTTAGAGTCTCGCCGAACTGGTAGCAGCGCGCCGGCGTCGGCGCGGGGACATGGATGGCGTTGATGAAGATCGGCACGATGGCCAGGTTGCCGTTGAGCTGGAGATATTCCAGGGGCTCGCGATGGGCGTGTGAAATGAGATGATCCTTGGGAAATTCAGTCGAGTAGGCGAGGTCGATGCCGGATTCGACACATTGTTCGAGTATCGTCCATGCGGCGTCGGCGTCGCAGCGATAGCGCTGGCCGGTTCGGCCATCGCGAAAAGCGGCGACGAGCTCTTTGCCCACATAGATAGAAAATTGCGGTAGGTTATTCTCCAAGAAATTTTCGTTCTGATCATCGCCGATCACGAGCAGGACATCCGGGCGCAGCGCATTGATCTTGTCGCGGAGAAAATTCAATCCGTCGCGGATCTTCCCGTACCGAGACTCGTTGGCTTCGAGAGTTTCCTCGGCGACCTGCGGTTGATCCGGCGGTTCGACGCCGAATCGATGTTTGTAATGTGAGCGCGTCTGTCCGCGGCGATCGTCCCAAACTTTGGGCTCGAGAAATGTGTAGGCGTGGGATGAGGCCATGGCGGCGATAAGTTTGCCCATTGCAACACTCCCTGTCGATGGATTGGATTTGCTGGCTCGCCGGTGTTTCAGGCGCTCGCGTTCTGTTTCTGCTTCTCGGCGAGCATCATCGCCACTTCGACGATCATATCTTCCTGGCCGCCGACGACCTTGCGTTTGCCGAGCTCGACTAAAATATCGCGCGCGTCGACGCCGAACTGTTCGGCGGCTTTGTCGGCATGGAGCAGAAAGCTCGAATAGACGCCGGCATAGCCCATGGTCAGGCTGACTTTGCCGATGCGCACCGGTTTCGGCATGATCGGGCGCACGATGTTCTCGGCGACGTCCATGATCTTCCACAAATTGATGCCAGTCTCGTAGCCCATTTTATCCAAGACTGCCGCGAGCACTTCGGTCGGCGTGTTGCCCGAGCCGGCGCCCAAGCCGCAGGTACAAGCGTCGATCCAGCGCGCGCCTTCTTCAATGGCCGCGACGCTGTTGGCAACGGCAAGGGAGAGATTGTTGTGGCCGTGGAAGCCGACGCCGATTTTTAGAGCGGCGCGCAGCGCCGCGACCCGTTGCTTTACCGTGTCGGGCATGAGCGCCCCGGCGGAGTCGGTGACTAGGACCACGTCCGCACCGTAACTTTCCATGAGCTTTCCCTGTTCGGCGATCATCTCCGGCGACCCCATGTGCGACAGCATGAGCATGCCGATTACTTCCATGCCCATTTGCTTCGCCAAGCCGATATGCTGTTCGGCAATGTCCGCTTCGGTGACATGCGTCGCGATCTGCGCGACCTTGGCGCCGTAGTCCGCGGCCATCTTGAGATCGTCTTTGGTACCGATCCCGGGCAGCAGCAACACGGCGAGCTTGCCATTCTTAATCACCTCGGATGCCGCTTGCAGCAATTCCATTTCGGACTGTTTGGAAAATCCGTAGGTGATGGTCGAGCCGCCCAAACCGTCGCCGTGGGAGACTTCGATCATCTCGACGCCCGCGTCGTCCAAGCCGCGCGCCACGCTGCTGACCTGTGCCGCGGTGTATTGGTGACTTAACGCGTGGCTGCCGTCTCGCAGCGAACTGTCCAAAATATGGATAAAGGTTTTCTCGCTCACGGTGTCGCCTCCGGTGTTTACTTTTTCCAAGTGCCGGCGCGCAGGTGCCGGCCAATTTCTTCGCCGACCTTGACCGCCGCCGAGGTCATGATGTCGAGATTACCGGCATACTTCGGCAAAAAATCTCCCGCGCCCTCGACTTCGACAAAGAGAGTTACTTTCTTCTTGCGCTCGCCGTTCGCCAGCTCTTGAATTAACGGCTTCGCGCGCAGGCGATAGCCGGGCACATACTGCGTGATGCGCTCGACCATGGATTCGATCGAGCGAAGGATCTTTGCCGCGTCGGCGTCCGGTAGGATGCCATGCACGGTATTGCGCATAAGGATCGGCGGCTCGGCGGGATTCAAGACAATAATCGCCTTGCCGCGTGCCGCGTGGCCAATTTTCTCCAAGCCGCGAGCGGTGGTTTCAGTGAACTCGTCGATATTCTGCCTGGTGCCCGGACCGGCGCTTTTGCTCGCGATGGTGGCGACGATCTCGGCGTACTCCACCGGGGCGACCTCGTCGAGCGCGCTCACCAGCGGCACGGTGGCCTGACCGCCGCAACTCACCAGGTTGACGTTGCTCGCGCCGACGTGTTCGTCGAGATTGACCAGCGGGATGACGTAAGGCCCGACAGCGGCGGGGGTTAGATCGATGGCGAT
>VBKX01000638.1:307-2431 GCA_005879435.1 Deltaproteobacteria bacterium | reverse complement strand
GTTCTTCAACGAGATCGCGCTGCGCACCAGTTTGCCGGGTGTAGCCACGGGCTTGGCCTGGACGCAGTTTGGCGGCGACATATTGTTTGTCGAAGCGACAAAGATGGCGGGCGACGGTAAGTTGATTTTAACCGGCCAGCTCGGCGATGTGATGAAAGAAAGCGCGCAGGCTGCTTTGAGTCTGGTCAAGTCTCGCGCCGAAACATTGGGAATCGATTCCGATATCTTCAAGAAAAACGACGTGCATATTCATATACCCGCGGGCGCGATCCCAAAGGACGGTCCGAGCGCCGGAGTTACGCTCTTTGTCGCGCTCGTTTCACTGCTGACCGGAAGACGAATCAGCAAAGATGTCGCCATGACCGGTGAGATCAGTCTGCGCGGTTTGGTGCTGCCGGTAGGAGGCATCAAAGAGAAAATGCTGGCGGCAAAGAGAGCCGGGATTTCCACGGTTCTGCTGCCTGAGTTAAACCGGAGAGACCTTGAAGAAATACCCGCAGCAGGCCGCGACGGGATCCGCTTCGAATTTTTAAAAACCGCGGACGAAGCCTTGCGGCTTGCCCTCGAGGCCGACGCCCCGAGCGGTTATTCTCCCGGCGAAAGACTGGCGGCTCATTTTTTTTCTTAAAATAAATGGGATCGTATAACCGATAACGGAGTAGCCAGTTTTCGGCGGGTGTAGGTTGAGGATATATTAGACCGGAAATTTACGAAACGCTATCTGACCACCCACTTTCGCCGCCACGTATCCAAGCGCCGCTCCGCCCAGTCTATTAGCACGGTTAAAATCGGCGCATTATCACGTTGGCCTGAATCCGCTCGCGGATCTTGAATCCTAGATCTGCAGACGAGAGCGGCTTGCTAACCAGAATTTTTTTTGCACGGTGAGAGTCGAGGACTGCTATGCTGCCCCTACTTTTCGCCGCCACGTATATGGCGCAAGAGGGCGGGTCGGGTGAGAGACTTCGCATGTTAATGAGAAAGATTGGCGGCGACTCACCCTCCCAGATGGCTCTGACACCGCTCGTGCGCGCGCTATTCGGAAAATGAGGGGCGGTCGAAACGTTTAGTCAATCTACCGTGTGCCGAGCTAAAACCGTTTCTATGAGGGAACTTGTTCTCGCTGCGAAAAGGCAATGTCCTGGTAAGTATCGCCCCGCACCCTCGTCGCAAGGCAACTGCGCTTCCACTACCCAAGAAAACGCCTTAACAAGTCCACGGGCACCGGCAGGACTACGGTGGAATTATTTTCCGCGGATACCTCAACGAGACTTTGCAGGAATCGGAGGTGCATGGCTGCTGGTTGTTTGGCAATGATCTCAGCCGCATCGGCGAGCTTTTGCGAGGCTTGAAATTCTCCCTCGGCGTGAATGATCTTTGCACGCCTCTCTCGCTCCGCCTCCGCCTGCTTGGCCATGGCCCGCTGCATGTCCGGGGGAAGATCGATGTCCTTCACTTCTACCAAAACCACTTTGATTCCCCACGGCTCTGTTTGGGAGTCCAGGATCTCCTGAATTCGCGCGTTGATCTTTTCCCTCTCAGCCAACAGCTCGTCCAGCAGGGCCTGCCCACAGGTACTCCTGAGCGTGACCTGGGCGAGTTGAGAACTGGCAAAGAGATAATTTTGCACTTCCGTGATTGCTCGATTGGGGTCGATTACCCTGAAATAGAGAACAGCACTGACCTTGATGGAGACGTTGTCGCGTGTAATCACATCTTGCGGAGGAACATCCATGGTCACGGTGCGAAGTTCCACTCGCAGCATTTTTTCAACCCATGGAATGACGTAGGTAATCCCGGGGCCGCGCGCCTGTACCAAACGCCCGAGCCGAAAGATCACTGCTCGCTCATACTCCTTTAAAATCTTGATCCCGCTGATGATTAGCAAAACGGAGATAACTAGAACCGTAGCAATAACCCCAAAATTGAACATAACCTCTCCTATGCCCCTTCCTTATCAGATCATGTCGTGCAGACACCAGGGCATACTTCAGCGGCCAGGAGTGTCTGCCAAAAGCGCGAACCTCATGTGTTGTAGCAAACATGGCTGCGTCACCGGCTAACTAGAGAGCTGATGAGGTTTCTGAAATCACGCCTTGATTGCTTCGTTACCTGATCAATATG
>VBKX01000638.1:0-200 GCA_005879435.1 Deltaproteobacteria bacterium | reverse complement strand
CAAATGGAGAGAAACGAGAAAGGCCAGTTGGGCTCATCGCTAAACAGCCACTGCTCGGCTTCCCGACCTAAGTGCTTGGCGCGCCGGGTAGCGCGGCTAAACTGCTTCTGAAAACAATCTATGGCATCTTCGAGCACGGCGCACATCAAGGCTCCTTCCGCATAACTAGCGGCGAGGCTGGGTCGAGCATTGAACGTCTC
>VBKX01000637.1 GCA_005879435.1 Deltaproteobacteria bacterium | reverse complement strand
AAAAGGGCGGCTTTAGATCATGCGCTTTGGTTTCGTAAGATGGAATATGGCGGCGAGCATAGAATACAGCGCCGAGGTCAAAGCCACGATAGAAAACAAGTGGTAGGTTGGGGTCTATCTTCTCATTCACCCGGGACATAAAGGGCTTCATGGTGCGCTCGAATACGATCGGAGGAAAGACAGCGTTCTTCATGATCATCGCGAAAGAAAACGCGATAAGGGACACGGAAGCAACGGCGGTCCGCCAGTTCCGGTTAAACAGTGTCCAGATGAAACAGAACAGGGCGCTCGCGTAGAGCGCCAGGCACGCGATTACGAGCGGGGTGGGCGGCGTAAGGGAGCGCAGGATGCGCGAGAGATTGTTGGATCTGGTCATGAAGGCGAAGAGCCTTCGATCTACCAACCCGTTCTCTGCAGCGAAGTAGAAGAACAACGTGATCAAAACGAGCAAACAAAAAGCAGCGACGAAAAAACCGATCACGCGCGCCAGCCAATAGGGAGGCGCGAGGTTTTCTTCGAGGCGCTGCCACCAGGCGCCAAACAGCAGGGCAATGGCCGGATAAAGCGGGAGAATGTAAACGCCGCGCTTGCCCAACGATGCGGTAAAGAAAACCAACACGGCAACGGACCAAACCAAAGGAAATAAGAGCTTCTCATCGGACAGTTTGTCGCGCCGCTGATAAATAAATAGTGCCAGCGCAGGATAGAAAAAACTCCACGGCAGCGTGTTCTCTAAAAAAATCGGCAGATAATAATAAACCGGCTGGAAGTGGCCGTAGCTGCCGACGGCGGTTCGGAATGTTTCATCGACAATTTGCCTAAAAAAAAAGGCCGGGCCACCTTGCCATAACGCCGCGCCATACCACGAGCCCGCGATCAGCAGGAAAACTGCGGCGCTTGCAAAGGGATGCAGTTTTTTCACAAAGGCGAAGTCACGGCGCAGCCCAAGGAAGATTAGAAATACCAGGCACGGAACTGCCAATCCAACGGGGCCTTTGGATAACGTGGCGAGCCCCAAAAGTAGTGGAAGCCCCAGACATTTCACCAGGCCAAAATCCCTCTGCTCATAGAGAAAATAGAAATACAAGCAAGCCGCGCTGATGAAAAACGCCAGCGTCATGTCCACTTGAGTGTCGGTGCCGGCTTGCCACCATTCAGCGTTGGTGACCAGAACAATCCCGGCGACGATCGCTGCTCGTTCACCCCACAAGCGCCGCGCCGCTAGATACGTCATGAGCACGCCCAATGTGGCAAAAACCGCGGAAGGTAAGCGCAGTGAAAACTCATCGATATGGCCGAATAGATGTGCGGCGAAGACGCCGAACCAGTGAAACAGCGGCGGTTTGAACGGAATGTAATCGCCATTGACGGCCGGTAAGATCCAGTTCCCTGAAGAATACATCTCCCAAACTACCAGCCCCTCTCGCGGCTCACCGCGAGAAAAAAAAGGGAGCTCGCCTAATTCCCAGAACAAGAGAAGAAAGCACAAGCCTAATAGAATACCGATGTTGAGAATGGTTTGCTTGTTCGGAATTGAAGTTTCAGCCACAATAACTCACTACCGCTCGAGAAGCCCCGTCAAGGTAACTGTCGTACCAACCCTGGAAGACGAGTAGCGTCCACAAAGATTCGCGATGGTCGATGGTCTTGGCGAGCTGTTCGTCAATGAGCCGTTTGACGTAAGGGAAATTAAAAATGCCTTGTTTGCGAATCCTTTCCTCGCTCAAATATTCCAACATAAAGTCCTTGAGTTCGGCGTTAAGCCACTGCGCGAGCGGAATGGCGAAGCCTTTTTTCTGGCGATAAATAACGCGTCGAGGCAGCAGGCCGCCGGCAGCCCGCTTTAGCAGATATTTAGTCCGAAGGCCGTTGAGCTTATATTTCGCCGGTAGGCGGCACACGAACTCGACGACGTCCTGATCCAAAAGAGGGCATCGCACTTCGAGACCATTGGCCATACTGGCGCGGTCCACAGTGACCAAATTATTGTCTTGAAGGTAGAGCTTCATCGAAAGATAAAGGATGCGCTCGAGCTCTTTCGACAGCCCGCTCTCTTGAACGTAACGGTCGATATCTTCGTAACAGTCATGATGTTCAAGCTCACGGCGGATCTCCGCACGGAGGAGCTCGTTTTTCTCCTCGCCATGAAACGCACCGCGCCACACGAAAAAACGACTTTCGGCGCAAACGCCGTCACCTTTCAGGAACTGCTTGATCTTGTAGTCGGCGCTCAAGTAGCCGTGTGACACCGGCAAATGCGAGGAGAACTTCTTCAGACTGTTTCTGACGAAACCGGGAAGCGCGTGGTAGTAATGCATCAGTTTGTGCGCCTGAAACGTTTGATAACCGGCAAACAGCTCGTCGCCGCCGTCGCCGCTTAGCACGACCTTCATTCTTTCGGCTGCAAAACTGGACAAGAGGTAAAGCGGAAGAATCGACGGGTCTGCTAGCGGCTCGTCCAGGATCTGCGGCAACTTCGGCACTAGGCGAAGCATTTCTTGGGCGCTGAAGACTTTTAAATGATGCTTGACGCCGAGGCTTGCGGCGACCTGTTTGGCGTACGCGCTCTCATCGAAGCTCGGCTCGTCGAAGCCGATCGAAAAGCATTGCAGTTGATCCTTCGCCTTTGCGGCCAACGCGGCGACAATTCCGGAATCGAGTCCGCCGCTGACGAAGAGTCCGACCGGAACGTCGGCGACGAGCCTGCGGCGCACGGAACGCTCCAATAAATCTCTCAGCTCTTCCGTATATTGGGCTTCGCTCCTGTTTTCCGGAGGATCGTCTTCCAGGGGAATGTTCCAGTAGCGCGCGGATCGACTCTCGCGGTTCGTATAAAGCAAAAAATGGCCCGGCTCCAACTTTTTGATCGAGCGAAAAATCGTATCGGGAGCCGGGATGTATTCGTAGCTGAGATATTTACTGAGCGCTCTTAGGTCGATGTCGCGGCTTACACGCGGATGTTGCAGCAGCGCTTTGATCTCGGAAGCGAAAATTATTTGACCCTCGGTGATACAATAGTGCAGCGGCTTTTTACCCACCCGGTCGCGGGCGAGAAACAGGGAATTGTTTCTGCCATCCCAGAGGGCGAAGGCGAACATGCCGTTGAGCGCGTCCAGGCAACCCGCGCCGCGCTCTTCATAGAGATGCACGATCACTTCCGTGTCCGAATGGGAGCGAAACCTGTGGCCCTTGTCTTCAAGCTCCTTTCTCAGCTCTTGGTAGTTGTAAATCTCACCGTTGAGGCTGACCCAGACGGTTTCGTCTTCGTTGGCCATCGGTTGCTTGCCGGCGGTGGAAAGATCGATGATGCTGAGTCGCTTGTGCCCGAGGCCGACGCTCATGGCGCCGGTGTTTCGGATCATTTCCCCCTCATCATCCGGGCCGCGATGGGCGAGAGCCCGCCCCATTCGGTGTATTATCTCCGGTTCAATTTTGTCGTGCCGGCTGACGTATCCGTAAATACCGCACATATTTCAAGAGCGCTTCGAACCGGACCCTGTCCGATTCATCGCGCATGTTTTTGTCGGGCGCGCTTGGCTGGACAGCGGGTTGCCACGCCGATTCCAACTTTTGCACCCAATACGGATTTCTCTATTCACTCTTTTTCTCGGTCAGTTCGAAACCAAAACAAGATCGTGATATTCCGCCAGGGGCCGCGCCGTGTTCGCCATGTCCTGCTCGAGTTGAGGCAAGTTCTTTTTCTTCATGAAAACCAATAGCTGTCCTTGTGGCGCGCGCGCCCACTCGTCTTTAAATTGGTCAAAAGTCAGCAGTACTTTGCCGGCGCCCGGAACGGCCCGAGCGCCTTGCTCCGCCACGTAAAAGCTTCCCATGATAGCGGCCTTCCGCCCCGACCATACGATCCAGATCGGACGATCGATTCTCAAATAGAATGGCAAGCTCTCAAAGGAAGTGTCGTAGATGACGATCTGAGTCGTCGGGTTGACATAGACTGCGGCATTTCTGACGAGCTCGCGCGTGGAGCGGTTGAGCGAACTGATTTCCAAAATGCGCACCGCAAAATTAATGTAGAGCAACAATCCGAAGGCGAAGCCGACAAAGAGGATGGCTTGCGACTTCAAACGGCCGCTCCAAATGAGTATCGCGAGTCCAGCGAAAAGCATGCTCGTCATCAGGCCGATGAAACGAAGCAACGGCGATGTCTGAGCCG
>VBKX01000115.1 GCA_005879435.1 Deltaproteobacteria bacterium | reverse complement strand
GGACCATTTAGCGGTCCATGGCATTTGCGCCGGTCGAAGCTCGCTAAATGGCCGCTCGCGAGCGGCACCCAGACGACGCCATCGCGGTCGATATCCATGCCCCGTGGCCCGTAGCCATTGATGGATGCTTTGGGCTCATTCCACGGCACCTCGTAGATTTCCGTCAACGCCGTGGCCGGCGGGTTGTCACCGGGATTCACTCGAATCACGGCACCGGGAAAATTCAGCACCGAACCCCAAATGGAACCGTCGATCGGGTTGACACCGATGCCGTAATATCCCGCTACGATCCGTTTGTCTTTCGTCGGATCGACGGGTTCATTGGCCTCCACATACTCGTCGCGCTTGCCGTTGCCGTTAGTATCGAGAACAAACGGCGTCCAACCTTGCGCTTTCTGCGCGTCACCGGTTTCCTCGAATATTTTTCGATCGAGCCAGCCGAGAATGCCGCTCGAGGCACCGCCACTGCTCAGCCATAATGTGTTATGGGCGTCCTCAGCAAAAACCAGATGGTGTGTTTCGAGCGGAAACAGTTTCGCAGACGGATGATCCGATCCTTTTTTGCAGAACTGCGGATTGTCCGGCGGTCGAATTCTCGCCGTGAGCCAAACCCGCCCCTTCTCGTCGAACATCGGATTGTGCACGGAAGTCTGACTCTGCCAGATGCGCTCCGTGCCCCACGCCGGCGACGGTGCCAGCATCAGGGTGTTCGCGGTTGAAATGAACATCGTGTCCGGTGTGTTGGCATCGCGCGCCGGCACTTTCACATCTATCGCACGGTGGCGCACCGGATCGAGGATCGGCACATCGTCGGTGCTATCTTCGGGTGAACCGTAGATCGGCCCATTAGCGTTGACCGTCGGGTTGCGTTTGTCGCTGGCGATCTCGTCATGGAGATAAGCCTTGGGCGTCGCCCAGTCTCACAACGTGATGACAACGTTGCGCTCTTTGCCTTGCGGCCGCGGCGGCTTCGCTTTGGGCAGCTCGCCCGCCGCGATCCGATCGGTCCAATCGGCAAACAATTGCAGCGCCAAGACGGGCTCGAGGTCCTTCAAGTTGCGGATCATGATTTCGCTCGCCTGCCCGGATAGTACGCGCCGCTGCCAGGCGTCGAGGGAAGAGTTGAAATGACCTAAATCCTTGGAGATCACACGCGTCGCCTTGTTCCCGAGTTGATGGCACGAGTTGCAACCGAGTGTTTTGATGCCCGCCAGCCACTGCCCCTGGCTTCTTAAGCGGCCCGGTATGCCGTTGCCATCCGCGCCCGTGCCAGGGAAGTTGCTTTTATCCGGTATCTTGAGCATCGAGTACCAGTAAATCGACGGGTAATATTGCGCCGCGGCGGATTCGCTCGGTGCGGTCACCGCTTTCAGGTTGACCATCTTTCCAGGGGTCGCGCGCGCTTTCGGTCCATCGATCAAACCATAACCGCGCACCCAGATGTTGTAGTTGGCTTTAGGGAGATCAGGAATGACGTAGCGGCCAAGATCGTCGGTGACGACGATCTTCGCGTACTTGGTCGGCAGGTCGGTGGTCTCGGCAATGACCCAGACACCGGCTTCCGGTCCGTTGGCGCTTCTTACAACGCCGCCGATATCGTCATTGTCGATGCGCACGGCTGTTCCGCCGCCTTGTTGGCTGCCCAGCGGAACCGGCGCCGCAATCAGAAACGAGCCCATACCGATCGCGATCATACCCAAGTACAACAGTTTCGTTACCCTCATCTGCTGCTCCTTACGTCTGTTGACTTTGTCCACGGGCGCCACTGTCAGCCGCTGGAGACTATCCAAGAAAGAATCGTCGTGTCAATGCGAACTTATCCGGACGCCAACGGGTCAATCGAAACCGTAAAAGATATACAGGAAATGGTTTTGGAGTAATCGCGATTGACTCACCGCAGGGAACTAGAATGAGTCAAACATACAAATATTTGCGCAGCGTTGTCTAAGTACAAAGAGATTTCGGACGGGAAAGGGCGAGAATGCAAGCGGCCTGACGATTAGCAAACCGTCAGGCCGCTCGAGGAGATGTTATCGACGGTGTGAGTCCTCTCGAAGCTCTTTGCGGGCGGCTTGGAGTTTCTCTTGACTCTGTTGCAGGTCTTTCTTGTTGGCCGAGACTTTGCGCATGTCGTCGCGAATCTCGCGGCGATCCTGAGCAATCTCTTTTCGGCTCGCGCCGCTGCGAATGTCCCTTCTTAACTCGGCTCGATCTTTATGCAGCTCATCGACGTTCTTTTGCAGTTGTCCGTGATCTTCGCGCACGTCTCTGCGAGCTTGGTGGACGTCCTTAATATCCCCGCGGATCTCCTTGCGACTCGTATTGCCACGGTGGTCGAAAACATCATGTCTGAACCGGCGATCGTGCAGCTCGGCGTAACTCCATCTTCGATCATGGCCGATCAGTGTCGCGCCCCGAGGCACTTGGCGGCTTAGCGTCCGACAATCTCCGGGCGGAGGTTGATGACCGGGGGGTGTACCGGGATACCAAATACGACACTTACCTGGCGCTGGCAAATGACCCGGCGGAATCCGAAAGTCATGATCGTCCTTCGCCAACGCCGGGACCGTAAAAGCGCCCAGCGTTCCGGCTATAATCACACCTAAAATGGTGCTCTTTATTGTCTTCATTCAAATAATCCTCCCTCGGATACCGCTCTGATTGCGAGCATTTAAAGCAACCGATATGCCATCATTCTCGGAATGGTAAATCCCTGATTTTCTCGCCTCTTTTCCTGGGGCCTGGTTCTAACAAGGGAAAGATTTACGCGCTCGCGGCGAAAATATTCGGAAGCAGTGAAATACCGCTAAAAATCACTCTGCGGTCCTGAACGAATTTTATGGCTCGCTTGGGAACCTCTGAGCCAAGCACGGGATGGAATAGCCGCCTCACGAGAACCGCGCTATCGATTCACCCGACACCATATTTTCCGATCGGTGCCAGAAAACCTAGAATCATCGAAAGCACGTAGATAAATGCGTGATGAGGACAAATTTGCACGAAATTTTGCCCCGCTTGACCCGCTGCTCCGGAAGCATTGGCGATGAGATGTCGCAACGCTCTCGAACTACTGAATCCCGGCCATCTTTAGATAGTGCAGGTCGACAAACCGATCAGCCGGCATGACCGGCGTCGGGATAACACCAGCTTCGCCCATCAATGCGAGGACCTGATTGAAGGCTTTGAGATTCAATTCGCCGCGCTTCGGCAAAACGTTCTTGTCGGGCTGTGTGTACGGCGAAAAAATCTCACGCGCGATCTCGTCGGAAACCTTCAGAGATTCTTTGACGATGTTCGTCAGCTCCGCGCGGTTTTTGGGATCGTTCATATACTCGTAGGACGCCGCGAACGCGCGCACGAAACGCACTAGAGCGTCCCTATTTTTTTCACCCCACGCGCGCCGCGTCATATCGACGTTGAAAATAAGATCCGCGCCCGCCTCGTACGTGAAGCCGAGTCGAGGATAACCGTCTCTAATCGCACCCAGATCTTCCGGCTGACCCATCGGCACCGCGGCGCATTCGCCGGATTTCAAGCAGTCGAAGCGCGCGCTCGTGCCGACAACCGCTTTGGCCTGAAAATCCGCCGGCTTGATCTTGTTGTGAGCAAGCAGGCGCAGTGCCGACAGCGTAATCGTATCGCCGGGCGTCGACAAACCAAGCACTTTGCCCTTGAGATCGGCGAAGCCTTTGATCTCCGGCCTGACAATTAAGCTGTAAACCGGGTTGGTCGTCTGGGCGATAATGGCCACCGCGTCGGAACCCTTGAGCACAGCTTGAATCAGATACGGCGTCGCGTTCTTGCCGGTGTCGATCTCGCCTTTATCGAGCGCTGCCACGATTCGATCCGTGCCGCCAGGAATCGGCACGACGACCAGATTCAATCCTTCACGAGTAAAGAATCCCTTGCGCTCGGCGACGGTGAGCGGCAGCGATGACAAGCTGCCGGCGGAAGCGGCGTTTTGCCCGTAGCGCAGCGTGATCAATTCCGCTGCTCGCGCGAAGTCCGGATAAATTGCCCAGAACAGCGCGCAAACAATCAATGGTATACGATGCTTCGTTTTCTGCTCCGAATTGTTCTAAAAACCTTTCTGCAGTTGATCCATGAATCCTGAGCGGCGAATTTCGTCGAGCAGGCTCAAGTCCCAGTAATCCTTCTCAGAGACGCGCTGCGCCTGCGGCAGATCCAAAGCGATGAGATCGAGCATATAGCGGATCGCTTCGCTGCTTGGCCGGAGATTCCTGTCGATCCGGCTGGTAATATCGTCGTAGAGATATGCGTTCACGACGGGATCGGGGTTTTGCAGATATTTTGCGAAGGCCTTTAAGCTTTCCTCCTTGTTTCGGATCATGAAGTAAACGCCTTCGAGATAACCTTTGAGAAAACGGATGAACATGTCGCGATTCTTTTCCAGCATGGGCTGGCTGGTATTCAGGCCGCCGGCCAACGTCGGCACATCGATCTTCGTCAGCACTTTTAATCCGGCTTTCTCCGCCACTAGATGATTCGGCGGTATGATCAACGAGGCTTGAACTCTGCCGGCCTTGAGCGCCGAAATATAACCGCCCGGCCCGCCGCCGAGCGGCAAAATTTTGACCTCGGTTTTTGGATCAATGCCGTTGTCGCGGAGAATCTTGGTCAGATGTATATAGGGCAAGTCGCGCCCGAGGCCGACGCCGAGCACCTTGCCCTTCAGATCGGCGATGCTGCGAATTTCCGGCGCAGTCATAAGAAAATAGCCGAGCGTATTCATCGTCACGCCGAGCTTGACGACTTTCGCGCCTTGGATCGCAGCGACGTAACCGGCGGTGTCGGATCCCATGAAAAGCTGAATGCTGCCGGACATGAGCGCCGGCACCGAGCGCGAGCCACCGCCGAGATAAACCAGGTCGACATCGAGGCCGTGCTTGCGCCAGATGCGCTTCTCTGAAGTTACCCACCCGGGGCTTAGAGCCGGCCCCAACGTCGCATAGGCGACTGTCATTTTGTCGGCCGCATGGAGCGTTGATGACCAGTAGACAAATAAGACGGAAATCAAGATATTCGGCATTATTCTTCTACGTCTTTGGTTCATGCGCCGAAACTTCGTGTTAAAAAAATTACCTGACCACCACCGTCGCATTGATTTAAAGGAGGAGCTCGAGTCGCGCCAATGCGACAACCTGCACCATCGTGCTGGTCGAGAAATCGGATCCCAACACCTCCCGTCCCGTTTTATTGATGTCGCGATGGTAACAAACGTCGGTGGTGAAAACGTTCAACGAGCGAATAACTGCCGCGCGGCACCGACAGTCCGCCGGGATTCATCGTCGCCTTCGGCATTCCTATGTCCTCCTTCTTGCTCGACTAAAGTAACGAGAATCTGCTCTAAATGGCTGCGCAGCCGGCAGACCGGCGTCGCATCGATGCCCGGGCAAGTTAGCCGAAACGATTCGGAGGTGTCAATCGCAACTCTTGGACAAGTCGGTTTGGCGATTGGATCATGACAACTTGTTTGCGTCGGCCAGACTTTTTCTTATTATATAGATGCACGCTGTTACCCGAAGTTGAATTCGTCGCAAGAGAGTCTCTTGCGATTTGAAAGGAACGCCCTATGCGCGAGCGATTCGTCGAAATCAGCACTGCCGATGGAGTCATGGATGCGTTCGTCACTCATCCGGAAGAGAACGGTCCGTTTCCTGCGGTAGTTATTTACATGGACATCTGGGGCCTGCGCGAAGAGCTCTACGATATCGCCCGGCGCGTCGGCACTGTCGGCTACTATTGTCTGGTTCCGGACTTCTACTATCGGAGCGGCAAGAGAATCCATTTCGAATTTCGGAACGAGCAAAATCAAACCATCTCTATCAACCGGCTTGACGGTGAAAAACTTCGCGAGATCCAGGCGCGGCCAGAACTGACCAACAAAATGGTCACGAATGATACCGGTGCGATTCTGAAATTCCTCGACGGCGCCGAGTTCGTGCGCCGCGGCGGCAAGGGCGCGATCGGCTTTTGCATGGGCGGTCGCTATGTAATGGCCGCCGCCGGAACTTATTCGGAACATTTTATTGCTTCGGCATCCTTGCACGGCACAACGCTCATCTCCGACCGAAACGATTCGCCGCATCATTTAGCAGCCAAGCTGCGTGGCGAATTTTACTGCGGCTTTGCCGAGCACGACTCACACGCGCCGTTGGCGATGGTGCAGGAAATGGAAAACATATTGCAGCCTTGCCAGGTGAAGTATCACTTCACCGTGCACCCAGCCACGGAGCACGGCTACTCACTGCCCGACCGCGACGTCCATGACGGGCAAGCGACCGCGCAAGACTGGGAACACATCTTTGCAATGTTTCATCGTCAACTGTCGCCGTATTGTCGTTGAACTTCTACTGTTTATCGGAAACGGTTTAATTGACAACCACAGCCTAGCTGCAATAGTTTAGGCGAACACGATTGGCGAGGAGGAAAG
>VBKX01000114.1 GCA_005879435.1 Deltaproteobacteria bacterium | reverse complement strand
TATTGGCCCGATGTCTTTGGGATAAATCACTTGCGCGCTGCGCGGCAGATTGGGAACCAGCTGCGGCAAACTCGGACGGAAGACTAAAAAAGGCTCGTTCATCGATGAGCGCACCACCGAGCCTTCGTCGCGGCCAATGATGTCGTCAACGGCGATCTTGCCGCCGCGGATCGCAATCGCGCGGCGCTGATCGAGGCGCGCGAGATATTCGCGGTCCTTGCGATCGAGCAAGATGACGGCTTCATCGGATTGAAACGGCCCTTTGGGATGACGGGTATTCACAGGGATTGAACGAGGCGACGATCAGACGCGATGACTAAGTCGTGTACGAGCCAAGGCCTTGGCGATTCAATGCGTCGACGATATCGCGTACTTCTTGAGAGCGATTAATATCGCCAACCAGTAACGCGTCCGGAGTATCAACGACGACGACGTTGTCGACGCCCAAAAGGACGACGAGGCGATCCGGTGCGTGGATCAGACAGTTCACCGCCGCCCAACTACCAACGTCGCTCCAGCCGAAGTCGGCTTCCAAAGTTATAACCTTGCCTTCGGCGCCGGCTTTTTCCATGACAGCATAATCAATGGACAGGTTAGGCATCTTTTTATATTCACGCGCGATGACGGCGCGTAACTTAGGATTCGGATTCGCCAGGGAGCTTCCCGCCGCGGCGCGCTCGATGGCCTGAAGCCCTTGGTAAATGACCGGCTGATAGCGGCCCAACAGTTGGAGCAGCAGGGCAGCCTTCCAGACGAATATGCCGCTGTTCCACAAAGCGCGCTGGCCGATCAGCCGGCGCGCTGCGGCCAGCGTCGGCTTTTCGGTAAACCGTTTCACGGTGAAAGCCCTCGATGACGTTTTTTGGGCGAGGGCTTTTTCTTTCATAATGTAGCCGTAGCCGGTTTCAGGGTAGTTGGGGCGAATGCCAATCGTGATCAATTGATCATGCCCAAACGCCAGATCCGCGGCGGTTTTCAGAGTGCGCCGAAACTCTGTGACATCGGCCACCCAATGATCGGCCGGGAGCACGATCATCGCGGCTTCACGATCGCGGCGCATTATTTCCAGTGCCGCCAGACCGATACAGGGCGCAGTGTTTTTGCCCATGGGCTCTGCGAGAAAATTGTTTTTCGCCAGATCACGCAATTCGCGGCGCAACGCGACGACTTGATCTGCGATCGTGACAACGAGAGTTTGTTTTCGCCCGCCGAGGGCGTAGACCCGCGCGGCGGTTTCTTCGATCAAGCTCTTGCGGCTGAGAATTTTAAGCAGCTGCTTGGGTCGTCCGGCGCGGCTCAGCGGCCAAAACCGCGTCCCCTTGCCGCCGGCGATGATCACGCTAAAACATTTTTTCGGCATCAAGTCGTCCTTGTTGATGAGATCGCGAGGTATAGTACGGTAGTAGATATTACGGATCAAGCGATGCCCAGCATCACAAAGTCTTGGAAAGTACCCGCGGAGCTCGCGCAGATCCGCGTCGACGCGTTCGCGCGTGAATGCTTACCGCATCTCTCGCGGCGGGAAATCGATGGCGCGATCCGCGACCGACTATTTTCCGTGAATGACCGCGTGACCAGGAAAGGCGACCGGTTGGGCGCCGGCGATACGTTGGTTTTCAACGGTCCCGAAGCCTGGTTGGTCGTCAATCCGCTACCCAATCCGGAGCTCAAAGTCCGGGTCGTCTCCGAGGATTCGTCGATTTTGATCCTCGACAAACCTGCCGGTATGCCGACCCATGGTTTTTCCGGTCGAGACACTGATACATTGGCAAACTTCATCGCATCAAATCATGCCGCACTGCTCGCGGTGGGAAGGAATCGTTGGGAGCCCGGCATCATACACCGGCTCGATCGGGAAACCTCGGGCCTTGTGCTCATCGCGAAAACGCCA
>VBKX01000636.1:482-2810 GCA_005879435.1 Deltaproteobacteria bacterium | reverse complement strand
CCTGAAAGGCTTCGGTGAAAGAAGCAATCCGTCCTATGGGCCGCGTGCGGGCTCCGATGCGCTCGTCATGGGCGTCAAAGACGCCGGCAAAGTGGCCATGGAAATGGCGGGGGTCAAACACAGCGACATCAATTTTCTTGAGCTCTACGACGACTACATCATCGTGGTTTACCTGCAGATCGAAGATCTGGGTTTTTGCGCTAAGGGCGATGTGAGTTTTTACGAACGGACTGATTTTACTTTCAAAGGTCAACTGCCGATCCAAACCGGCGGCGGCATGATCAACGTCGGCCAGCCGTCGACTGCCGGTGGCACACTGCATATCATCGAAGGCGTGCGCCAGCTGCGCGGCGAAGGCGGCGAACGCCAAGTGCCGAATGCAAAGACGGGATTAGTTTCCGGTCTCGGAGTTCTCCCTTACGGTAAGAACCTCGGCTGCTGCGCCGTCGCGGTTTTGGGAAACGAAGCGTAGACCCTATGGCTGAAGTCGACGTCAGAAAACCATTGCCGGCGATCACCACGGAAGCGAAGCCTTTCTGGGACGCCGCCGCGCAGCAAAAACTCGTCATGCAACGCTGCCAGGATTGCCACGCTTGGGTGTGGACGCCGCGTCCTTCGTGCAACGAGTGTGGCAGCGAAAGGATCGAATGGACGCCGATGAGCGGCAAGGGCGAGATTTATTCGTTCACTGTGATTCGGCAAGTCGTCGGCCGCGCCGCCTCGAAAGCCTTCGAGCCCGACATCCCCTACGTTATCGCTTGGGTCGATCTCGACGAAGGTCCGAGACTGATCACCAACATCGTCGGCTGCTCCGTCGAAGGGGTCAAACTCGGCATGAAAGTCGCGGTCGCGTTCGAACAAGCATCGAAGGACGTTTGGCTGCCGAAGTTCAAGCCCGCCTAACAAGGTTCGAATAGTCATTCATTCAAACGTTATTGCAGGTCTCTCCATCGGATTCGAAGTAACGCATTCAACGGTTCGATTTTGCAATCTCTTCGAGCAGCGAGAAATCGTAAATCTGCTCCGGCTTCGGCAGTTCTTTCAAGCCGGCGTCTTTTTGATCCAACTCCAATTCTAGCTTCAATGCGCCGGGCGTCGGCTTGCCGTCCACGGCCCAGCCTTTGTGGATTGCGTCGTAAATGAACGACGCTTCGTCTTGATTGATCGCCAGTTGTTTCATCAGCACGGGCAACGTTCTTTCCTTCTGCGTGGTGATGATCCGCGTGGCTTCGAGCACCGCCTGCACCACCGGGCGTAGAAAGTCACGGCGCGATTGCAGAGCGGCCACCGACATGCCGAGACCGCTCTGCGGCAGTTCGATCTCGTCGGCGGCGCGGGCAAGCACATGAAACCCTAGTTTCGCTAACCGAACTGTCTCTACGCTATTCAGCATCGCCACTTGTACCGAGCCGCTGCTCAGTGCCGCAGCCCGCGCCGTCCCCGCGTTCACCACCTTGTATTCATCCGCACGCAGTCCTTTTCGTCTGAGCAGCTCCGCGAGAACGACGTTGACCGTTCCCTGGGGCGTGTAACCGCCGATCACTTTGCCGCGCAATTGCTCGATGCTGGTGATCTCTTTGTTGGCGACGAGAATAAAATCCGAACGATTGAGCGACACCACGCCGACGCGAACGGGAGCGCCGCGCAAAGCTGCGCGCGCCGTCGAGCCAATGGCGGAGTAGCCATCAAGATCGCCCGATAACAACGCGCCGATCCCTGCTCTCGGTTCGAGAACCAAAACACGGACATAGTAGCCTTAGCTTTCAAAAATACCGAGATGTTTGGCGACATAAATCGCCGTCATGCTGACCGAGTGATTCGCCAACGCGATGTGAAGAGGTTTGAGTTTCGGCTTTTGCTGGGCAATCGATGGGTCGGCGAGGCACATGAATGCCGCGACGATTATGAACTGTTGATGAGCGAGCCATGATATTACGAAGCGCGTCATACTGTTCCCTCCTGCGTGGGTTGTTCCTTGCGCCTAATACTCGCGTTGAAGGACGGGTGTCAAGATTAGAGAGGTTATGATGTGTCATGCTGAGCACAGCGAAGCATCTCACATTTTCAAGCACTGCAAAGTCGAGATCCTTCGGCTTCGCCTCAGGATGACAGTCGAAGAGCTTCCAGATGACGTCTTCAACTCTCAGATAGGAGAAGATTCAAGGTGGGGCTCATGAGCCGAGCAAGAATGACCTTGGCGCACCCAGTGAATCGTTAATTTTCTCTTGTATCGTGCCGCCGACGTGCGTTAACACTCTTCTAACGGCGCTGCCGCTTCATCAGGAGGCTTCTCATGGACGAAATTCGCATCGTCGACACGACTCTGCG
>VBKX01000636.1:0-349 GCA_005879435.1 Deltaproteobacteria bacterium | reverse complement strand
TTCTTCGTCAGCGGGCGGTTTAAGAAAGTCGTGCGCGAGCAGCGTGACGATCCGTGGGACTGGGTGCGCTACGGCCAGAAAGAGATCAAGAATACACAGCTGCGCTATCACGGCGGGCTCAACAGCGGTTTCACCCTCACACCGCGTTGCATCCCGCGGCTCATCATCGAACGGGTCGTGCACTACGGCATTAAGGTGACTCGGCTTTCCGATCCCTGGAACGATTACAGCGTGCTCAGCAGAGAAGTCGCCGAGCTGAAAAGTCTCGGCATGGAGTCGGTGGTCAACATCATTTACTCGATCTCGCCGCGCCATACGGACGAATATTATGCGCGCAAGACGCGCGAAG
>VBKX01000113.1:1831-5765 GCA_005879435.1 Deltaproteobacteria bacterium | reverse complement strand
GGAGATCGAGCTGCGCGATTTGATCAAAGAAACCGTCGCGCAGCGCAGCTGTCTCATCATTCCGGCGTTTGCGATCGGCAGAACCCAAGACTTGATTTACACCATCCGCAAGATGGAAGATGACGGCGAGATCCCGGCGATCCCCGTGCACGTCGATAGCCCGATGGGTTTGGAGGCGACGGAGATCTACTGTCGTCACACCGAAGAGCATGACTTCGAGATGCAGCAACTGCGAAGCAAAGATAATTGTCCGATCAGCTCGCATAAGATGGTGGTGCACAAGACGCCGGAGCAGTCGAAGTCGATCAATCAATTCAAAGGGCCGATGGTGATCATCTCGGCGAGCGGCATGGCACGGGCGGGCGCGTGTTGCACCATCTCAAACACCGGTTGCCGAACGCGGATACGACGGTACTGTTTGCGGGATACCAAGCCGAGGGAACGCGCGGCAGATCGCTCCAGGATGGTGCCAAGGAAATCAAGCTGCTGGGCGAGGTGGTGCCGGTGCGCGCCAAGATCAAAGTCTTCGACGGTTTCTCCGCCCACGCGGATCAGGGAGAGATTCTGCGCTGGCTCGGTACATTCAAGAAGGCGCCGCAAATGACTTACATCGTGCACGGCGAGCCCCCCGCGGCGGCGGCGCTGGCGGATGTTATTCGTGCGCAGCTCAAGTGGAAGGTCGAGGTTGCCCGGCATCAACAAAAGGTGGCTTTGACGTGAACAACGTTAAGTTAATGTAAGTTGATTGCAAAATGAAATTCCCAATGCGGCAACCACGAATTCTCACGCGCAGTCCGTATCCAGCACGAGGGAGCAAATGCTGACATCCGCGTCTTTCCCTCTCAATCTAGGTTGACCGTTCTAAACGACAGATCCGATTGAGCCATCGACGATGGATGGTGATTCGTCTGTTCCACGGGAGCGACGTGCACTGGACGATGCCGAACGGCGTCAGTGAAACAACCGATCACCGCAGAAAGTTTCTATCCGTATTTCGAAGTGTCTTGCCCGGTCTGATGTGCGCTGTGGCAACGGTGAATTTCGGCTCGGCGTCGAGCTAGCGCTCGCCTAATTTCGCGGCAGCAGTGCTTAGGAAATGGAAGCCCCGGTCGACGGCATACTTGATAAAAACGGCTGGTGAATTTAGGTCACTGCTGTTTCACTTTTTCTGGCGCCTCGAAATGTTTCCTTTTTTCCAGGGATTAGAGTAAATAACTACAAAGATCGTGACAAGTAGGCCGCATGGCTTGTTTCTTGCGCGGGTAGTGAATAAATGCCGATTCTCAAAGTCGAAGGTGTCTCGAAAATATTCAAAGACGTTAAAGCGCTGGACGATATCAGCTTTGAGTTTGACCACGGGATTATCTCTTTTTTGGGCCCCTCGGGGTGTGGCAAGACGACTCTGCTAAGATCGATCGCGGGTCTGGAAGTCCCGGATGCGGGAACGATTTCGATCGCCGATAAAGTGCAGACTTGCATCGAGCGCGGCGTGCTTGTGCCGCCGTATTCGCGCGAAATCGGTTTTGTTTTCCAGAGCTACGCCTTATGGCCTCACATGACGGTTTTCAGTAGCGTTGCCTTTGGGTTGAAGCTGCGCAAAAAATCCGACGATGAGATTAAGCGCAAGGTGATGGCGACCCTGGATCTCGTCGGGTTACAAGGGCGCGAACAGCGATACCCCTCCCAATTAAGCGGTGGGCAGCAACAACGAGTCGCGCTGGCGCGGAGCCTGGCGCTTGAGCCGCGGCTGATTCTTCTCGACGAGCCGCTCAGTAATCTCGATGCTAAGCTGCGCGAAGAAATGCGCGTCGAGCTGAAAAAATTAATCAAGAAGGTCGGCATCAGCGCGCTCTACGTGACTCACGATCAGGACGAAGCTTTTACGATCTCCGATGCGGTTGTGGTGATGGATAGCGGGAAAATTCTGCAATACGGCACGCCCGACGAAATTTACAACCGACCGTTGCACCCTTTTGTCGCGGCGTTTGTCGGCCACGCGGCGCTGGTGGATGGAAGAGTCGTTCGCATCGACGGCGATAACTGTTTGGTCAATGTGCCGGAGTTTAACGGAGCTGATTTGATATCGCCCGCGACCGAGGCCCTGGCGGCGGGTGATTTCTGTAAGGTCGTCATCCGTACCACGGAAGTCAAGCTCAGCCCCGACGGATTTCCCAAGGGCGCGGATAACGTGCTCGAAGGACTGATGACCAGTCGGGAGTATCGCGGCGGCCTGACTGATCATCGGGTTCAAATCGGCTCGAAGGAGCTGATTGTGACTTCACATAAGCTCTGTCCCATGATTCGCGTCAACGGCGACGGCGCTAAGACCTTCGTGTCCATCGACCGCTCCGCGATCAGTGTGATCGTTACCCATTAATCCCGCGCCTGTGTACCCGCCGCGATTTTTACAGAGTTAGAGGAGCAAAACTACGGCTGCAGGAAATTCAATCAAAATTGCCTTTCGGCAGGGGACGCTGGTGCCGCTCGTCGCCAGCGCCGTTGCCGGCGCGGCGATCATGACGCCGGTCCTGGTGGTGATGTGGCGCAGTTTCACCAGCGGTAAATTGGGGTTCAGCGTCGGCCTCAACTTGGCCAACTATCTCCGGGTCTTCGGCGACAAAGATATTTTTTCGATGCTGTCAAACTCGGTAATCTACTCGGCCGGTTCGGCCCTGTCGGGAACGGTTTTAGGTGCGTTCCTTGCGTGGATCGTCGCGCGCACCAACACGCCGGGTAAGGCTTTGGTGGAATTGCTGCCGCTCTATCCGATCCTGATGCCGCCGATCATGAAAAACATCGCCTGGATCTTACTCCTGGCACCCAGGTCGGGCATTCTCAAGGGCATGCTGCAACATTTCTTTGGCATCGAGACGCTGGTCTTTAACGCTTTTACCATGGCCGGCATGGTTTGGGTCTTCGGTCTTGCCTGCGTGCCGCTAGGTTATCTTTTCTTGTTACCAGTGTTTCTGTCCTTCGATCCATCGCTCGAAGAAAGTGCTTACATCGCCGGCAGCAAGCCGGTCAATACGATGTTCAAAATCACCTTTCCGCTCGCCATCCCGGCTTTTACTTCCGCCCTTGTGCTTAATTTTCTCAGAGGACTTCGCTCGTTCGAGACGCCGGTGCTGCAGGGAACGCCGGGCAACATCAAAGTGTTCGTCAGCCGGGTCTACGATTCTATGGCTCTGGAATTCAATGCCGGTTTAGCGACGGCGTACAGCGTCGTGTTGGTGGTACTGTCGATCATCACCCTTTACTTCTACATCCGCGCTACCCGCTTCTCGGAACGCTACGCGACGATCACGGGCAAAGGCTATCGCGTGAAAGTGATCGATATCGGAGCGTGGAAATACCTAACATTCGCGACTGTAGTTCTATATTTCTTGGCGGGGATCGTCCTCCCGTTTATTGTCCTGATCGTCGTCTCAATGATCCCTTATTTCGACTACGACACCTTCATGCAGTTCCCATCGAATGCCGTGTTGACAAATTATTATACGGTCATGAGGCATCCAAGCTTCGTGACGGGCTTGTACAATTCTCTCTTTCTGTCGGTGACGATTGCTATTGTCACCGTGCTCCTGGGGATCGTCATGGCGTTTACGATTTACCGAACGAGAGCGGCAGGAACGAAAGTCTTTGAATTCATCGGGACGTTGCCCTTGGCATTTCCACCCTTGGTTCTTTCCGTCGGCCTATTGATCATTTTTATCGGCACGCCGCTATACAATAGCCTCTGGGCTTTAGGGATCGGTCTATTTGTCGCATATTTTCCCTACGCGTTCAGGAATGCCTCAGGCGCCATTGTCAACATCCACAAAGAGTTGGACGAGGCGGCCTGGGTGCACGGGGCGAGATGGCGCCATGTTTTTTTCGAGATCACGCTGCCGATCCTCAAACCTTCGGTGGGCGGAGCATTGTTCTACATATTCAT